>NZ_MVON01000001.1:0-291482 GCF_002018925.1 Acinetobacter sp. MF4642 | reverse complement strand
CTGGGTATATTGGTTCAATAAAAAGCGTGTACACAGTGCACTGGGTTATGTATCGCCTTTTGAGTTTGAAGCAATGTACTATGATAAGATTAACCCGTTAGGTCAGGTGGCCTAACTTAAATAAAAAAGTCTCCGACAAACCTGGTACGGTTCAAAAATCTATTTAGGTCAGTATCAACATATCATGCGCCCTCACTATCCCAATTGCCCCAGTTGTGAGCAACCAGGGCTGTTATTAGGAATTGCAGTGATTGAGGATCTACTCAAACACCCTTTTTCCTTTGTGCAGAACTATTTTAAACAGACATTGCGTAAGCTAAACAAGCCACGCTTGTGATACCCAACACCAGTCCGATGGCTGTTGCGAGTTTGAGCTTTTCTTTAAAGAAAAGTAGTCCGCTGAATACGCCTAACAGCACCACCATAATATTCATGCCTGCAAAGACCACCGCTGGGCTGTCCTTGAGTAGCAGATGAGCTTTGACATAAAGTGCGATATTGGCAAAGTTCAACACGCCAAGCCATAGGCCTGCCACGACGTTCTTGGTTAAACCGATATTTTTCGTGGTCACGGCAACATAACCGACTGACAGCAAAAATGCGCAAATAAACATCAGGTTTAACGCAACGGAAAACTGTACACCCAGCCCTGTTGTATATTTGAGCAAGACATCAATCAGCGCATAACCAAACCAGACTAGTGTTAAATACCATACGGCCTGTTTTTGACCTTCTCCACCACCAGAGGTATTGGTAAATAAAATGCACATCACGGCGGAAAGCCCCAAGACCACCCCAACAATTTTGAGCTGATTAAACTGTTCTTGAAAAATAAAATAAGCCGCGAATAAAGACAAAATCACCGACAAACGCTGTACGATTTCTGTTTTGACAATGCCTGCATATTGTAAAGATTTAGCTAAAAATAAAAATACACTCGGCAACAAGACACCAAGCGCGACAATCAGCCACCACGGAGTATTTGAAATAGAAACGTGGCTTAGATCAGGTTTAAACCAGAAGTAACACAGTAAACTGGCTGAAGCATAGTTCCAGCTAATCATCTGGATCGGATCAAATCCTTTGTTTTTACCCCATTTTAAAAGAATGGAGACCACCACACTACAACAGGCCGCAGCAAATATCAGTTCCATAGCACACTCTTATTATTGTCGCCTCGAATGTAAACACACATAGAAAAGCCCACATCAGGGTGGGCTTTTCCAATATAAATTATTCAAAAAGAATTATTTATAACGATCAACCATTTTCTCTAAAGAAATTGGACGAATCTTATCGGCATTACCCGCAGTACCAAATGCTTCATAACGGTCAACACAAATTTGTTTCATTGCGTCTACAGTTTTCGCGAAGAATTTACGAGGGTCAAATTCACTTGGTTGTTCAGCCATCATACGACGCATTGCACCAGTCGATGCTAAACGCAAGTCTGTATCGATGTTGATTTTACGAACACCGTGCTTGATTGCTTCAACCAATTGCTCAACAGGAACACCATAAGTTTCTTTGATGTCGCCGCCGTACTGGTTAATGATCGCTAACCATTCTTGTGGTACAGAGCTTGAACCGTGCATCACAAGGTGGGTATTTGGCAGCGCCGCATGAATTTCTTTAATGCGGTCAATTGCCAAAATATCGCCTGTAGGTGGACGAGAGAACTTATATGCACCGTGTGAAGTACCTACTGCAATTGCAAGTGCATCGACATTGGTATCTGCAACGAACTGACGTGCTTCTTCAACTGAAGTGAGAAGTTGAGAATGATCGAGAACACCTTCAGCGCCTACACCATCTTCTTCACCTGCCAAACCAGTCTCAAGGCTACCTAAACAACCGATTTCACCTTCAACTGAAACACCGCATGCATGCGCCATTTGTACTGTACGACGAGTTACATCAACGTTGTATTCATACGTTGTTGGTGTTTTACCGTCTGCACCCAATGAACCATCCATCATCACAGATGAGAAGCCCAATTGAATTGAACGTTGGCAAACGTCTGGATCTGTACCATGGTCTTGATGCATTACCACTGGAATGTGTGGCCATTCTTCAATTGCAGCCAAAATAAGATGACGTAAGAATGGAGCACCTGCATATTTACGCGCACCCGCTGATGCTTGTACGATAACAGGTGAATTTGTCGCATCTGCTGCAAGCATGATTGCGCGCATTTGTTCTAAGTTGTTTACGTTGAATGCTGGTACGCCGTAAGCATGTTCGCCGGCGTGATCCAAGAGCTGGCGCAATGAAATAAGAGCCATAATGTCCTCCCAGTTGATGCGACATATTCTACATGCTCAAAGGTTTCAATTCAGCAACAAATAACACTATTTAAAAAAAATCCCCGCAATTGCAGGGACTTTTTACAAAATTCGCGTGTATTTAGTGTGCTGTAGCCGCCGAAGCCTCTACCGCAGGATCCGCTGTTGCAGCATCTGCTGGTGCATTTGCAACTTCAGCTGGAATGTCTTTGTTCTTTTCATCCAACTCTGGCTGATCAATCGCATCAATTGCCGCTTGTTGTTCAGCCGTTACAGCTTCTTCAACTGCTGCTGTTTCAGATGCCGCAGCGGTTTGCTCTGGTGCTTCATTTTTCTTACAAGCAGTCAGTGCCAATGGTGCTAACAAAAGTGCAGCAAGGGTCATTTTTAAATTCATAATGTTTTCCTAGAACAGATGATTTAATGCCCTATAGTTTATTTCAGCATTATTTCATTTTCATGACTGAATGATGAATAGATTTGTTAAGCCCATAAAAAAAGGTTGACCGAAGTCAACCTTTTTACAACAGCATGAGCACACAATAATTATTGTGCACGCTCTATGAGCGCTGCAACTGCTGGAAGTGTTTTACCTTCGACAAACTCAAGGAAAGCACCACCACCAGTTGAGATATAACCGATTTTGTCAGCAACTTCGTATTTATCTATAGCAGCTAAAGTGTCACCACCACCTGCAATAGAGAAGCCAGCAGATTCAGCAATTGCTAAAGATAATGTTTTAGTGCCTTCGCCAAATTGATCAACCTCAAATACGCCCACTGGGCCATTCCAAAGAATCGTTTTTGACGTTTTTAAAATGTCTGCAAATGCTTTTGCTGTTTCTGGACCTACATCCAAAATCATGTCATTGTCAGTCACATCTTCAACTTTTTTCACGACTGCTTTAGCAGCAGCCAATGAACCCAAGAAATCTGCAAAATCGATTTCAGAAGCATCAGCTACTACAACATCCGTTGGAAGCGGTACAGAAACTTTTGCCGCAATTGCTTTTGCTGTATCAATCAAATCATTTTCACACAATGATTTACCAACATTGAAGCCTGCTGCTGCCAAGAACGTATTGGCAATACCACCACCCACGATCAATTGATCACAAATATCAGAAAGTGATGTCAACACATCTAACTTAGTCGATACTTTAGAACCCGCAACAATAGCAACCATTGGTTTTTCAGGGGTTTGTAATGCACGACCAAGTGCATCTAACTCAGCCGCCAATAGAGGACCAGCCGCCGCAACTTTCGCTAAACGTGCCACGCCTTCAGTTGATGCTTCTGCACGGTGTGCTGTGCCGAATGCATCCATCACAAATACATCACAAAGTGCTGCATATTTTGCCGCAAGTTCTGGGTTGTTTTTCTTTTCACCCACGTTAAAACGGCAGTTTTCAAGGAGTACCACTTGACCTGCTGCCACTTCAACACCATCAAGGTAATCCGTCACTAATTGAACGTCTTGACCCAATGCTTCAGTCAAATACGCTGCAACAGGTGCTAATGATTGTTCTGGTTTTGGCTCACCTTCAACTGGACGACCAAGGTGAGAATAAACCATTAGGGCAGCGCCTTGTGCTAACGCTGCTTTAATTGTTGGTAAAGCGGCACGTAAACGTGCATCACTTGTAATCACACCATTTTTAACAGGAACGTTTAAATCTTCGCGAATAAGAACACGTTTACCCGTTAAATCGAGGTCAGTCATACGCTGAAAATTCATGTAGAGCTCTCTTTCTATATATAAAAATCGCGTCGATTTTAAATGATTATGCAGAAAAAGGTTAGCTTCTTTTGCAGAAAAGCAAACGAAAGGCAAAGTTTTGCTATCATAGTGAAAAGTCTCACTAGATTTAGCATTTATGTCTATTCATCCTGATCCAAATCTAAACCGTTTAAACGTTTTGGGTGAACCTTTATCCAGCTGTTGTTATTCCCCGATTACGGGATATTTCCGTAATGGTTTTTGTCATACAGCACCTTCCGATTTGGGACAACACACGATCTGTGTTGAAATGACCTCTGAGTTTTTAAATTTTTCTCAGCGTGTAGGTAATGATCTCATTACCCCTGTGCCTGAAGTTGACTTTCCAGGTCTACAACCTGGTGACTTTTGGTGTATCTGTGTGACCCGTTGGGTAGAAGCTTATCAGGCCGGTTTTGCGCCTCCTGTTAAAGTTCAAGCTTGCCATCAAGCTGTACTGTCCTATGTACCACTGAATGTGCTTATGGAATATGCAGTCGAATGAATACTTCAGAAATCATCTTGGCATCAAGCAGTCAAACTCGTAAAGACCTCATGAACCGTTTACGCCTAGACTACCGCTGCGTTGTCCCTGATATAGACGAATCGCCTCGTGGTGAAAGCCATGCCGATGATTTAGCCAAGCGACTGGCTTTTGAAAAAGCGCATGTCATTGCGTCACAAAACCCTGAAGCAATCGTGATTGGTTCAGATCAAGTGGCATGGCGTGAAGGTGCACCCGATATTTTTATTGGTAAGCCATTGAGTACTGAAAAAGCCATTAAACAGCTACAGGCCAATTCGGACAAAATTGTCTACTTCAGTACCGCACTCAGCGTGCAGCAACACTCAACAGGTTTTGAACGTAGTCTAGTTGAGCACTATAAAGTTAAGTTCCGTAAACTGGGACTGCCTGAAATTCAGCGTTATGTTGAAATTGAACAGCCACTGATGTGTGCAGGAAGCTTCAAGTGTGAAAGCCTTGGTATCAGCTTATTTGAACAAATGATAGGACAAGATCAAACCACGTTGATGGGTATGCCTATGATTCAGTTATGCAATATTCTGCGTGAATTAAAAGTACTTGTGCCATAATTATTAGAAGTGTTTTTAGTTGATTCCCAATAAATTGAACGGCAGCAGATGTTGCCGTTCAATTCTGAATATTAAATTTAACAAGATCATGAATATAATTATGGCCAATCGCTCAAAGCTTTTTAGACGAATTTGCTGAGAGATAAGCTTGAATGAGTCGTTTAAAGTACATTCGAATGAATAGACTACGGTACAGCGTAATCAGCATAAAAAGAATAAGAAATGAAAATAGACCAATATTATTAGGGTCAAAGCTACTCACATTTTCCCTCTGTCTAAAGAGATATTTGACAAATAACAATGCCAATACCAAATAGCCATACCACATTTTATTATATAGCGGATGATCTTCAGCAAGACTTTTGGCTTGTCTAAAAAGTAAAATATGCTGATATTGCGGCACCTTAGCCAAATTTTTTGTTTTGTATATCCTATCGATTGAGGATGATTTTTTCGCTAATTTGGACTGACTTTTCCCTCTTTCTTTTTGCAATATCTCATTCGCCATTTTCTCGGCATCTTCTTTACTTAACATTAGGGTGTGTTGACACTTTTAGCTTAAAAAAATAGCGAAGTAGTAAAATCAAATCGCCAAACCCAATTTTACTATTCGCTATGCCTCGTACCATGCTGACAGATCAACACTGGCAAAAGTTGAAAGTTATTCTGCGTAATTTATCCATTCACCACAACTCAAATTTACGCAATTTTATTGAAGCTATTCTCTATAGAATTAGAACAGGCTGTCCGTGGCGAGATATTCCTTCTTGTTTTGGTCATTCAAACTCTATTTTCAAACGTTTTAATCGTTGGTCAAGCAGCGGTTAGTTACTTAGATTATTCAAATTATTAGCCTCATGCCCCGATATGGAGTGGATTTTTATTGATGGCTCTCATGTACGTGCTCATCAACATTCTGTCGGCATAGCGAATCAATCTATTTCTAAAAGTGTAGGAGGAAACTCCTCAAAAATACATTTGATTGTTGATGCACATGGCAATCCTATTGATTTCATGATTACCGATGGAACCACACATGATGTTAAAGTTGCACCTGATTTAATATCAACATTAGATTTAAAAGAGACAAAAGTGGTATGTGCAGATAAAGGCTATGATTCAGAACCACTGCGTGAACAGATCAGGAAAACAGGGACTAAAGCGAATATACCAAAGAAAACAAATAGCCAATCGAACAATGACCATATGGACTGGTATTTATATAAAATCAGGCATTTAGTTGAAAATATGTTTTGTAGATTAAAGCAATTTAGAGGAATAGCTACTCGATATGACAAGCTCAAAAGAAATTATCAAAGTTCTGTTGCTTTAGCCTGTATATTTTTATGGCTACCTTTATAGGGTTAATTATGAACAGTAAATGTCAACAGACCCTATTTTTCTTCACTATATTTTAGACCTATTATGCTGTAAAAATTTTGATGCCTGCAATCATAACGACTCAGACAAACTTAATTTATTTAAATCAACCAAGCGCATTTAAATAAATCTAACGATACTTGCACATAGGCCTTCGATCATAAGACAATAGTCACAATATTGTTTTAAATTTGCTTAGGCTATTTCCATGTCCCAATCTCTTGATGTTCTTGGCGGTATTACAGCTGAACAGTTCCTTGCCGAATATTGGCAAAAAAAGCCATTATTGGTCCGCAACGCGCTGCCTGAAATTATCAATATTTTAGAACCTAGCGATATCATGGAACTGGCTTTAGATGAAAATGTCACAGCTCGTCTCATCAAACAAAAAGACCGTGACCCAAATCAGTGGTCGGTCAAGTCTTCACCGCTGTTAAAAGCTGATTTCCAAAAGATGCCAAAACTCTGGACTTTATTGGTTCAAGCCGTAGATCACTACTCTTTTGACTTAGCAGCACTGTGGAAAAAATTTCCTTTTATTCCGCAGTGGCGCCGTGATGACATCATGGTGTCTTATGCGCCTAAAGGTGGCTCTGTCGGAAAGCATTTTGACTTTTACGATGTCTTTTTAGTTCAAGGTTATGGACACCGTCGTTGGCAATTGGGTCAAATGTGCGATGCTGAATCTGAGATTGTTGCAGGCCAACCTTTAAAATTACTACCTGAAATTGACGTACATTTTGACGAAGTATTAGCACCAGGTGATCTACTTTATGTACCACCAAGTTTATCACATTTTGGTGTAGCTGAAGATGACTGTCTGACCTTCTCTTTTGGCTTCCGTATGCCAAACGTCACCGACATGGTAGACCGTGTAGGCGATAAACTATCTGATAACGCTCTGCTGCGTAATCCTTTGCTCGATATTGTCCGTGATCAACAAAGCCCGATCGGTCAATTAACACAAAACGAATTGGATTATTTAAAAGCAGAAATTTTGGCTCAGCTACAAAATTCAACTTTGCTTGAAGATGCTATTATGACCTTGATATCAGAGCCGAAATACCCTGAAAATATTCCTGAAGCTGAAGAAATTGGCACAGGAGATTTAGAAGGTATTTTAGACCAAGGCTATCAGCTGATCTTAGAACCCGCTTCTCGCCTACTTTATACTCACGATGAAGATGAATTCTTATTTTGGGCAAACGGTGAAGGGCTATGCATTTCGGAGCAATTTGCACCATTACTCAAGAATTTAGCAGATGGTGAAGCACTGTTACTTGATGAAAGCTTATATGATGCCGATATTCTAGAAGACATTGCGATGCTGATGAACGAATCCGTCTTAATGCTACTCCCACCTGACGAAGCTTAAGCAAACCAAGTGCTGGGTAGTCTAATCTACTCAGCACTTTCTCCCTCACCAAACCTTAAACTGGCAATAATTTTGGTACAGCCTTTTTCAGATTCGATATTGAGCTCAGCACCAATTTTTTCTAAACGCATTTTCATACTGCGCATACCAATGCCCATCCCGTGGTTAAGCACACACTCCACATTAAAACCTACGCCATCATCCTGAATAATCATGACCAAGTGAGTTGTACTTGGATAATACATTTTTACATCAATATGCCGTGCTTGACTGTGCTTCATAATATTAGTCAAACTTTCTTCAAGAACACGAATTAAAGTCAAACATTGTAGTGCTGTCGGTTGTATTTCCCATGCCTCTGGAATGCTCCAAGTCGCCTCAATATCCAACTCATCCATGATCTGACTAAACCGATGCCGAACAGGAGCAATCCATAACACAGGATTATCTGGCGTTTTGTTATTGGTTAAAGAACCACTATCAATAATTTGTCTTAAATCATCTCGAAGCAATTTGAGGATGGATAAAAATTGTTGATTCGACATGGTGCTGGAGCTCTGATCCACTAAAATCATGGAACGAACCAAAGATGCACCCAAACCATCGTGCAAATCATGCGCTAAATGAATACGCTCTTGTAGGCGGACATTTTCAAGCTCTAATTGATGTCGAGCATATAAACTAGAGGACAGATTACTGGTCACAAAGCTCACTCGTTGCTCAAGTTCACTATTAAATCTTTGTATTTTTTTAATATTTTTATCTAATCGTGTTGCGAGAATAATCACAATAAAAAAAGTGATCACCGGTGAGGTATACGGCGACAAAGGCTGATGGTCATTAATATGTCCATCAAAAAGTAGTGAAATATCGTAAAGCATGACGATAAGAATCACACTTAAACAAACCGCCAACAAAATAAAATCACGGCGCTTGGTTTTATAAGCGCGATAAATCACAAAGCAGAATGATGCGATAAATAATGCAATACATAACAGGAAAATCACAGCAAATACGATATTGACCATCAAGCTCGGGATAAACAAGATGGTGACAATACACACTGCAGCCACTAAAAATAAGGTTTTCTCTAACTCAGCAAATTTTGTCTTCACAAAACGCAGCAAGTAAATGCAAAAGCAAACATTGTATAAAACAAAAAAAGTCAGGTTAGTTTTCATGACCCACAAGGAGTTTGGATATGGAAACACTTCTCGGTTGATGACATTCCAAATAAACAAGACCCAAAACAAACAGCTAACAGAAAACCACAGAAATGTCGTTTCATTGCGTCTAAAAAACCAAATGACAAAGCACACCAAACCTAAGGTGGTGGAAATGACTAAATTGACTTGAAACAGTGCTCTCTTGTTCCAAATTCTTTTTTGTTGTTTATCATATGCTGTTGTGATATCAGAAAATTCTAGTTTGCCTAAACCCGGACTTTCATAACTATTACCAACCACATACACCCAAATGTCATTGTTTTTTTGTTTTAAGCTTTCGACAGGAAGGATCCAAAAACGCGGGGTATTCCAACTTTTGGATAGAGGCTCAACTAAATGCTTATCTTTCCAAAGTAAATTTCGATTAAAAAAAACAGCGCCTGCGCTACTCATGCCTTCCACAGAAAATGCTAAAGGCTGCTTCAGTTCATTACTGTCGTTACAACTCCAATGCCAATTAAAGTGGTACCAAACGCCGCCATCGTAATGTGGCCAGCGTTCTGTCCACACGTCAGGATTTTTGACCTCTACCCATCCTGTTTTCGGAACAACATCGATAGAACTTGTTTTCACCGCAGAAATTTTATCGACATTCACTTTACAGGTTGGACTAACAGCAAAGTTCGTTTGTGCGGAACTAGCAAAGCTAAGCACACACAAACACAGTGTGACAAAAATGCTCAGCCAGCCATTTCTCATAAAATACCTAAAGAACGCGCAGTGCTGACTGCTTTGGTTCTTTTTGAAACAGAAAGCTTGCGGTAAATATGCTTAATATGGCTTTCAACGGTATAGCGCGAAACAAATAATTGCTCAGCAATTTCGCGGTTACTCAGGCCTTGTGCCACCAAGTTGAGAATTTCAGTTTCTCGATTGGTCAGTTGGTCATAGTCATGACCATCTAACTGCTCTACACGCTCAGTTTGGGGGGTATTTGAGGTTGAGATTTGATTTAATATTTCACGAGCAATAAATGGGTCAATCGGTGCACCACCGCGCAAAATACTCCGTATCGACATCAGTACTTCAGCATCATCACGTTCTTTTAGTACATAACCATTCGCTCCAGCCTTAATCGAGGCAAATAAGCTTTGCTGTGTACTCCATGCCGAAATCACTAGAATTAATGCGCTTTCATCTATGTCTCTGAGTTTTTCAATTAAGGTAATACCATTTCCATCGGGCAACCCTAAATCAACTAAAGCTAAAGAAATCGGTTGTGATGCAATGATTTGCATGCCTTCAGCTAAATTTTTAGCAAAAATCAGCATATCTTGACTATAGCCCAGCTCCGACAGGATCAGATCTAGGCGCGAGCGAATCATGGCTTCATCTTCCACGATTAAAACAGGTGCAGGCAAAACAGTTTCCTTATTTTTCACTGAAGCTTCCCCTTTTTCTTATCATTCTTGAACCACACTATACCGATGCTAGCTTGGCCTAACCTATCCCTAGAAGTAAGTAATTTATAATTTTTTCTTTTGAACAATAAGCGCTTATTCATATTCATTTTATATACTTTAAATTCTGAAAGATATCAATCTGTATGAAATTTATCCATAATTTTAATATTGAATTCCCACAGCAAATAATAACGGGCGTAACAACAATTTATTACTTGTAGATGAAACAGAGACTTGGCACATTAGGTCTAAACAATCTGGAAGGATGCCCAGCCATATGTCTAGCCCTGCTCAATCCATACGTCATAAATTACTGAATACTTTCTTTTCACGGCACTCCATTTGGCTACTGTGTATTTTTCTTTTTTTGAGCATTTCTTTTTTTCATTATAGCCGCACCCCTATCTATATTAATTATTTTATTTCAGACACTTTACTGAACAGTATTTGGCTGATCACAGGTTTACTGAGTCTTGTTGGCTTGCATGATGTTTTACAAAATAAACATTCAATCTTAAAGAATTACCCGATTATGGGGCACTTTCGTTTTATTTTTGAAGATTTCCGCCCTGAAATTCGCCAATATTTTATTGAGGCCGATCAAGACGCACTGCCTTTTTCTCGTATGCAACGCAGTTTGGTCTATCAACGTGCAAAAAACCAAAATGCAGATAAACCATTCGGCTCCATTATCGATGTCTATGCAGACAACTACCGCTTCATGACTCATTCACTGAGCCCATGCACGCCTGCCGACCCTAAAACATTCCGTATTTTAGTGGGCAATTCGCAATGCTCACAACCTTATAGTGCTTCTATTTTCAATATTTCAGCCATGAGTTTTGGCAGCCTGAGTGCCAATGCCATTCGCGCTTTAAACAAAGGAGCGCAAATGGGTGGTTTTTACCATGATACTGGCGAAGGCAGTTTAAGTCCGTACCATCTTGAATATGGAGGCGATATTGTTTGGGAGTTAGGCAGTGGTTATTTTGGCTGCCGTACTCTAGATGGTCAATTTGACCCTGAAAAATTTGCCGTTCAAGCCAAACGACCTCAAGTCAAAATGATCGAAATCAAGCTCTCGCAGGGAGCAAAACCCGGTCATGGCGGGATTCTACCGAAAGATAAAATTTCTGAAGAGATTGCTGAAATACGGGGCGTCAGTCGCGATCATGACTGTGTTTCCCCCTCAAGTCACTCTGCCTTCAAAACGCCAATTCAGATGATGCATTTTATTCAAAAACTGCGTGAGTTATCTGAAGGCAAACCAGTCGGATTTAAGCTGTGTATTGGTCAGCCTTGGCAGTTTATGAGTATTGTCAAAGCCATGCTACATACTCAAATTATTCCCGATTTTATTGTGGTAGATGGCTCCGAAGGCGGGACTGGTGCAGCACCTATCGAACTGATAGACAATATGGGCGTACCACTACGTGAAGGCTTACTTTTTGTACACAATACACTGGTCGGTGCTGGTTTACGTGACCAGATCAAAATTGGTGCCAGTGGCAAATTGGTTAGTGCCTTTGATATTGCCAGTACCATGGCAATTGGTGCAGATTGGGTCAATTCTGCACGAGGGTTTATGTTCGCGGTGGGCTGCATTCAAGCGCAAAGTTGTCATACCAACCAATGCCCTGTTGGTGTTGCGACACAAGACAAAGAGCGTCAAAAAGCAATACATGTGCCCACAAAAGCCGAACGCGTTTTGCATTTTCATGACAACACATTAAAGGCACTTTCAGAAATGATTGCTTCAGCGGGCTTAAAACATCCAGCAGAAATTAAAGCACGCCATTTAGCACAGCGCATTAATGACCGAGAAATTCGAAACTATGCGCAGCTGCATTTTTGGTTAAAAGATGGTGAACTGCTGTCTTGTGAAAATAAAGATGAAGAGAACTTCTATTTCCGTATGTGGAATATGTCCAAATTAGAACATTTCTAAATAAAAAGGAGGCTCTATCAGCCTCCTTTTTTATTTTCGATAACAGAAATCACAGAATGTTAGTAATAACCACTCGATGAACCCTGCGCATGTAAAAAGGCTGGAATTAGACCTGTTAATGCCGCACGAATATCCGAACGTTCATTGATCAATTGATGCGAACCTTCCTCCAACATCAATAAAGTTTGTAAGCGGAATTTTTCACGAATAAACTCAATGTTATAACGCCAGTCTACCGTCTGATCCAGCGCACCTTGGGCTAACCAGACAGGAATGCGGCAGGCTGGGCGCTGCTCCATTTCCAACATCCATTTGGACATAGCCAAAATCCAATCCATACCCATCATACGAGGTTGTAGCGGATCTTTTAAACGAACAAAGCGTAAGAACTCAGGGTTATGGTTATTCCGCCTAAAATGACGCGGCACTTGACGTTTAATCCGTCGAATAATGCCTAATCCAACCGAGTTATGCCACCAAGCGGATTTTGCAGGTCGAATGAGTGGCGACAACAACAAAACACGTTGCACATAAGGGTTTTCACGGCGTTCGGCAAACTCAAGCAAATGATGCATCAAAATTGCACCACCCGTGCTCTGCCCTATGCCTAGCCACGGTTGCGGTAGCTGTTCTGCATGTTTGACATAGCGCACCACAGCATGTAACACATCTTGATAATGATCAAAATTTTGAATATTCGCAGGTGATCCATCACTGAGTCCATGCCCCGGAAGATCATAGGTCAGTACACTAAAGCCTTGGTCAAGCAACTCTTTAATAATGGGTTGATAAATTCCGCTATGCTCTAAATAACCATGCAACAGGCAGACTGAACCTTTAATTTTTTCAATTTTAGGTGCAAAAACTTGGACATGCAGCTTAAACAAAGGCATTTGAACATAACCTTGCCAGTGATCACAGTCCAATGCGTCTAAACCGTATAAACGACGATAAGACACCATCTCTACCGATGCCTCATACGGCTGGTTTAGATTCAAAGGCATTAATAGCTGTGGTGTCGTCTCACGACTCGGCACAGGAAGTTCAAGCTGTTTGAGTACAGAAGGATTTAAAAAAGGAAGTTCAGGCATTATGGAATCTCCCTACAGTCACTCGAACCCAACAGTACATCGCGTATCGTTGCGAGCATTTCATAATTGGCACGGCGACTATGATCATAATTTTGTTCACTTGGACGCCATTGGGTTAATTGGGTCGGCATAGGTGCCTCTATCGGCTGTGTTTCGATACCATTTAAAGCAAATAAACGGCGTGTACGTGGCATATGATATTGATCTGTAATTAAAATCACTCTAGGCGCACCACCTTTTTTCTGCAACAGCAAAGAGCTAAAGCGCGAGTTTTCGCAGGTATTCATACTACGATCTTCCAATAGTTTCGCATCGACTCCACGTGCCTTTAACCATTTTTGCATATACGGGGCTTCGACACCGCTAAGCACAATGGGCAGCTTGAACTGTTTTTCGACCTGCAATGTGGTTTCAAGACGTAGTCGCGTATATTCATTCACCACAATATCTTTACGGTTTTTATCTAAAGTTAATCCACCACCCAAAACGACTATGGCATTCGGCATGTTTAATGCCGCTTTTCTCTCTTCATTTTGTGCATGTATTTGTGCGATGTCCTGATAGATTTGTTCATCTATCGGCTCTTCCTCTATAGTCTCTACTTTATGCGTTTTTAAAAAGTCGAGATAATTTTCCATCAAGGCTTTATTTTCTTTGCTATTCAGCTCTAGCAGTTCTTTGACATTTTCAGTCGGGTCAACCTCAGAACTTGCTGTCTCAATCACCAAAGGAATTTGAGGCTTTTGCTCTTTTTCTTGCTCTTCACGCTGTTCAGAAATAATTAACTGTTGTAGTGCTTTATAACGTGCCTGAATAGTGGTTAGGTTTTGCGAATTATGTTCTTTGATTTGCTCTTCCATCAACTGTAAGTACGCTTGACGGGCAATCCACAAATCAGAGCCCGGTTCTAAGCTTTCTTGCTCACTGAGTGCCGCCATTTTTTGACTTTGTGCTGCAACTTCATTGACATCTACAGGGACAAAGGTATTCAATGTCGCCACAATCAGCTTAGAATAAAAAGGCGTATAAATAAAAATCATTAAACAGCCGAAAAATGCAAACAGCACGGAAGTGACTTGCATTAAACGCACCATTTTATGGGTTTTACTCATACTTTTAACGATCCTGATGAGATTGGATGAGACCCGCCGAATTAAATAGCACAGGCTCAGGTTCCAACAAAACTTTAAATTTATTATACACATCCTGCTGTACTGCACGGTATGTGCTCTGTACATCGTTCAAATCTGCATTGGCATAATTCACTAAAACCAAGGCTTGTTTGGCAAACATCCCGACCACACCAAGCTGCTTACCTTTCCAGCCCGATTGATCTATCAGCCAACCTGCTGCAATTTTAACATCACCATTCAACTGCGGATAATGTGGCAATTTTTCAAATTGTTGGGCTAAAAGGTCATAAGCTTGCTGACTAATAATTGGATTCTTAAAAAAACTGCCTACGTTAGGAAATTCTTTCGGATCAGGCAATTTACTTTGACGAATCTGAATCACTTGTTGTTGTAAATTAAAAGCTGTTAGCTCATCACCTACGGCTTGTTTTAAGTCACCATAGCTAATTTTCAAATCTTCTTTTTTCAACAACTTGAAGGTCACATGCGTAATCACATAGCGAGTTGGATCATCTTTAAAAATACTATGACGATAACTAAATGCACAGTCTTTAGCTTGAATATCGCTAAATGTTTTCAACTGTCGGTCATAGACTTGCACGCTTTCGATGAACTCACCGACCTCTACACCATAAGCGCCAATATTTTGTACAGGAGATGCACCCACGAGGCCTGGAATCAATGCCAAATTTTGTAAGCCAAATAGATGGTGTTCTGTCGTCCAAAGCACAAAGTCATGCCAAACTTGACCCGCACCAGCCCGTATAGTTTTGGTCGTTGCATCTTCAGACAGGTTTTCTACGCCTAGAATGTTCATATGCACAACCAAAGCATTAATTTGTGCGGGAAGCAGCATATTACTTCCACCAGATAGAATCATGACATTCAAAGCGTGTTGCTGTGCATAATCCAATGCATCTACAAGCTCGTCTGGACTGTGAATTTGAACATAATGAGAGGCTATCGCATTTAAGCTTAACGTATTAAAAGGTTTAAGCTGTTTTTGTGTTTCGATTTGCATGCACGAACCTTAATTACTGTTCAAATTGTTGTTTAAAAATACTGACCCACGCTTGGCTGCTCGACTCACATTGGTCAAGAACACGTTCAAAACCATCAAAACCACCATAGTAAGGATCAGGTAATGCTTGCTGCGGATACTTCGCGTCGTGTTCAGACATCAGTGCAACTTTAGCGCGGAGAGGTTGAGCACCAAATTCAGTTTGCGCTGTTTGATACAACGCTTGAATATCATCAAAATTACGATGATCCATCGCCAAAATTAAATCGAAATGAACAAAATCATGGGTCTGTAACTGTCGTGCGCGTAAGCTGGATAAATCATAGCCCCGTTTTAAAGCATGTTCTTGACTACGTAAGTCAGGTGCTTTGTTGGGATGGTAGTTACTGGTTCCCGCCGAATCGATTTCGATATTGAGCTGATGTGCATCACAAAAATGTCTGAGAACCACTTCTGCCGTGGGAGAACGACAAATATTTCCTAAACAGACACATAACACCTTATAGGGCGCTGTGAATGACATAACCACCTCGAAACAGCTTTATTTTCAAGTGTCTTATGTTAAGTTATTTAGAGGATGAATCCTATAGAAGTACAAAACAATATTGTTGGATAAGATATAAAAAAGGATGCTGATATGAACCAATTTCAATTTCAAACTGTGCCGAATATTATTTCTGGCTTAGGCAGCATTCAACAGCTCAGAGGCATTTTAACAGCACGTCCTTATCAGCATCTGTTATTGGTTACAGATGCAGGCATGTTAAAGCATCAGCTTCATCTTCCCATCTTAGAAATTTTAGAAGATCTCTTGCTCACTTATAGTATTTACAGTGAGGTTGAAGCGGATCCGAGTGAACAAATTGTTTTAAATGCGGTTGATTATGCCAAACAGCAAAAGGTAGATATCGTTTTAGGCTTTGGTGGCGGCAGCTCTATGGATGTTGCAAAAATTATTGCCATCCTCAGCCATCCCGCACAGCAGCAAAAGTTATCAGATCTTTATGGGATGAATAATGCCCAAGCACCTCGTCTACCCTTAATTTTAGTCCCTACCACTGCAGGGACAGGCTCTGAAGTCACACCGATTTCGATTGTCACCACAGGTGAAACGACAAAGACTGGCATCGTAGCACCCGTTCTTTTTGCCGATGTAGCGATTTTGGATGCGACATTTACTGAAAACCTGCCGCGTCATATTAGTGCTGCTACAGGCATTGACGCGATGGTACATGCGATTGAAGCTTATACCTCTAAAATCAAGAAAAATCCCTATGCTGACATGTTGGCGAAACAGGCTTTAAAACTGCTGAATCAGAACCTCAGTTTGGTGCTAGAAGATGGTCAAAATTTAGAAGCTCGACAAAATATGTTGGTCGGTTCGATGTTGGCAGGACAAGCATTTGCCAATGCCCCTGTAGGTGCTGTTCATGCGCTTGCTTATCCATTGGGTGGGCATTTTCACATTTCTCATGGACATAGCAATGCCTTAGTGCTGACAGAGGTTTTAAAGTTTAACCTCCCCCAAGCCAAGCAACATTATGCGGAACTGATCTGCTGGCTCGATCCAAAAAGTACAGGCTGTACCGATGGTCTTTCTGATCTTTTCGTTGATCATATGCAAAACCATTTAGACCGCAGTGGTTTAACCTTAAAACTCAAGGCATTGAATGTTTCTGAACACAGTCTAGATCAGCTTGCAACCGATGCCATGTTACAAACACGCCTACTACAAAACAACCCAAGAGAACTAGAGTGGCAACAGGCACGGGAAATTTATCAAGCCATTTACAGCTAAGCCATATAATTAGCTTAGGCTATTTATAAGACGATTTTAAGGATGATATCGATGAGACAAGCTGCAAAGACACGTGACCAATTTCATTATTTTCTACCGATTCAAACACGTTGGTCAGACAATGACCTCTATGGCCATGTCAACAACGTCACCTACTATAGTTATTTTGATACTGCCGCAAATGCCTTACTGATTGAAAAAGCAAATTTTGATATTCACCAATCCCCTATTATTGGTTTAGTGGTCGACTCCGCATGCAGTTTCTTACATGAGTTGTCTTATCCTGAGATTATTGATGTTGGTGTGACTATTTCCAAAATAGGAAACTCTTCACTCACTTACGAACTTGCCATTTTCAAATTTGGTCAAGAAACGGCTTCAGCTCAAGGACATTTTGTTCATGTCTTTGTAGACCGTGAAACACGCAAAAGCACCCCGATTCCATCTGAAATGCGGAGTGCTTTGCGCCACTACTTAAGCCATGGCATTACTTAAGTTGGATATTCTGCAATTCACCATCAAAAGTTTGTACAAGGCCTTTGACCGTATCTTCGTTTTGCAGTAATTCATGCGCACGTTGAAATGCTCTTTGCTTGCGCTGCGCCTGCATGGTGTACGGGGTAATTGTTTCAACTTCTGCATATTTCACATCAAAACGCGTCTGAGGCCATTCAGCTTTGAGCGCATCTTCCAAGACATGACGTAACTGGGTGAGGAGTTGCTCATAACGCTGCGGAATCATAAACACAGACTCGGCATTAATTTGCCCAGCCATTAAACCTTGCTGAGCCAACTCTTGTACCGCTGGTGATAAGCCACTGCTTCTGAACCAGTACTCCCACTTCTCCACAGTCCACTCACCGACTAACTGCTGCGTTTGAAGTTGTAAAATATCTTGTGGCATTAAATCGGCTGATGCAGTTGAAACCTGTTCAAGTTGAACGGGCTCTACAATAGCAGCAACAGTTTGCAGGCTTTCATTTTCTACAACTTGGGTGTCCTGTACGCTATCTGCTGAAAGCACTTCATTTGCTAAATCAGAAGACTCCGCTTGCACAGCAGGTTCAGCTATTGCTACGACATCTTCAAGGGAAGCATCATTTTGACTTTCTAGGTCTAGCGGTACAATTTCATCAAATAAGAAATCATCACTATTTGGCTCATCGTCATTGCTTCGAGCATTAAATTCGTCTGCTTCATCTAAATCGAACAACACTTCATCGCTTGAAGGGTCGAATACGATTTGATCAGATTGCTGAGATGAGTCCACTGGTGGTTTATTATCTTCGGCGCTTTCTGAAAGATCGACATCATCAAGTTCAGGTTTAAACTCAGGTTCTGCATTCTGAGTTATTGCAGCGTCTTCAAATGCCGCATCAACATCTACAGTTTGAGCATCTTGCTGCAAAGCCGTTTCTGGAGCAGCACTCGGTATTGCCGTTTGTTGTACAGATTCAACTACAGCACTATTGGTATGAGCCACCAACACTTCATTTGGTTGTAATGGACGGAACGCCAACATGCGCAGCACTGACATTTCAAAGCCTTGCTCTTGGGTGACTGCTAGCTGTAATTCAGCACGCCCTTTACATGCAATTTGGTAATAAAGTTGCAAGTCTTGCGCAGCAATTTGCTGAGACAATTGCATGATTTTTTTATTAATTTCAGCACTATATTTGAGACTAAGTTCAGGCAAATATTGTAATAGCGCCAACTCATGTAAAGTCGAAATCAGCTGATCCAAAACTAAAGATACATCCAGTGCTTGCTGGCGGAATTGCATCAGCAACTCACTCACCCGTTGTTTTTGGTTTTGATGTATCGCAAGTATCAAATCATAAATAATAGTACGGTCGATTAAACCCAACATTTCTTTGACATCTTGGTGCTGGATAGCGCCCTGACCGTAAGCAATCGCTTGGTCTGTCAAAGAAAGTGCATCACGTAATGAGCCTTGGGCAGATTCTGCAATTTGCCAAATCGCATCTTGTTCGGCTTGGATGCTTTCTTTATTTAAAATATTAGCCAGATGCTCGGTAATTTCATCTACAGCCAACGGGCGTAGTGTAAATTGCAAACAACGCGAAATCACAGTAATTGGGAGCTTTTGCGGATCTGTCGTTGCAAAAAGGAATTTCACATGTTCAGGTGGTTCTTCCAATGTTTTGAGTAAAGCATTAAAAGAATGCGTAGACAGCATATGTACTTCATCGATTAAATAGACCTTAAAACGACCTTGTGTTGGCGCATAAGGAACATTGTCTAAAAGTTCTCGCGTATCTTCAACTTTAGTACGTGATGCCGCATCGATTTCAATCAAGTCAATAAAACGGCCTTCATTCACGGCGGTACAGGTTGGGCAAACTTCGCACGGCGTCGAAGTCACACCTGTTTCACAGTTCAAGCACTTCGCCAAAATACGGGCAATGGTGGTTTTTCCGACCCCACGCGTTCCTGTAAATAAATAAGCATGGTGCAAACGTCCGCGCTCCAAAGCACTGGTTAGCGCTCGAGAGACGTGGTTTTGACCCACTAGCTCATTAAAATTACGAGGACGATATTTCCGTGCAAGTACTTGATACATGTATGCTCCTTTTTATAGGCCTAAGCATACTGTTTTTTTGTCAAAGAGTGAATGAATTACTTCACCCCCTTCTCGCATTTCTAAGCTATAAAGCTGATTTAGATCAATAATTCAAAAACCATTAGCTCCATTTTTATCCCACTCCCTATCTCAAGCTATTTATGTATTTAGATTATAGATTTGAAATAAAGTGAGAGCTTTGGAAAAGTAAAAAGATGTAAATATTAAAATGAATTTCTAAAATACAGATATTTAGAAAATTAAGCTGGTTTCACCAAAACAAAATCACTCTGCATTTGATATTTTTTTCCAGTCACATCTTCACGTATTTCTAAAACACGATCTTCTAAATCGACATATAGCAAGTTTCGCGTTGTCACGTTCACTAACTCTACCTTGTGCTGATCTTGAGCATTAAAACGAAGTGATCCAGTCAAAGTTTCGATTTCATTATGGCCACTCAAACTTTCTCGTTTTAGGGTGTAGGTCATGTTTTCATGCAGCTCTAGTGCTACTGCCATACCTGGACAGTCTTCACAACGGGACAAACACCCCATACACGGCGTTGTCCCCTGATAACTCCCAACCCACGCAGGAATAATCTGCTTTTGTTCTGCCACTTGTACTTTAGACTGATCATGTTGCATTTGATTCGTCTCGGAACAACCTAACAATAGTCCTGTAGCAACCAGCGGGATAAGAATGGGAGCCTTCATGTCACAAATATTCAAAACCTAAACCGCGACGAACATAACATATTTTAGACGATGACTAAATCTCAGCCCCGTCAAAACCAGCCTTTTTTGCCTTTTAAAACCGCATCTGCGCAGCGTAAACTTTCTTGGCTCAAAGCCCAAAGTCGATAATCCCCAGTCAAAGAACCTGTAGCAAAGTTATGTGTATAAGCAAAACTCAAGCCTCGCTCACCATCGCCCCAAGCCCCTGAACCATTAAAGCCCATATGACCAAAACCCTGCTCTGCAGTTTTTCCTAAGGTTAATATACGGTGATAACCCAAGCGCCAATACATAGGTATCGGCATCACCCGATCTCGATCGGTATATTGCACTCGACTCAACTCAGAAAACACATCAGGACGAATCAACTGCTGACCTTTCCAAATTCCTTTTTGAGATAGCATCGCATACACTTTGGCTAAACTATTGGCTGTAAATACACCATTTGCTGCGGGAATGATCGCCTGAATCGCATCATCCTGATAAAAGCTGACCTTTTTCATACCTTTGGGAATCATGCCATCTTGAAAGTCTTGTGGATCTTGCCCTGACCACTGCATCGCTTTATCAAGCAATGAAACTTTACGCACTTTCGTTGGACTTTTTTGATTTGGTTGGATAGATACAGGACGGACAATGGGTCGTGCGATACGTTTTAATTCAGCACTGGGTGCACCAAAGTAAGCCCCATCTAGCTCAAGTGGCTCAACTAAATAGGTTTGGAAGAGTTTAGTTAAAGGTTTCCCCGTTGCTTTTTCTAAAGCACCACCGACCAGCCAACCAAATGACAAAGGTTGATAGGCAGCATCTTCACCAATTGCAAAGCGTGGTTGCGCCCTTTCAAATACGTCTAACATATGCGTCCAGTCCAACATTTCTGTCGCATCGGCAATGTTATTACGAATATCAAATAATCCACTTTGATGACTCAGCACGTGTCTTAGCGTCATCTTCCCTTTGCCATTTTGGGCAAATTCAGGCCAATAATCCGCAATCGGTTGGTCGTAGCTCAGTAAACCCTGACTGACTAAAATATGTGCCAAGGTTGCGAGCACGCCTTTGCCCGTCGAATAACACACCGACATAGTATTGGCCTGCCAAGGAGAATCTACCGCTGCCAAACCCGTATAGATATCGACAACTTTTTCACCCTGAAAATATAAAACACAGGCTGCACCACCATATGCTGAACGAGCATCCTGCAAGCGGCTAAACAAATGGGCAACACTTTGAAAACGTGGGTCAACATAGCCTTGGTAATGGTTCGGATTCGCTTGTAAATATTGTTTTAAAATTTTCATTTACACATCCTTGTATTTTTAAGCTGACATAAAAAAGCCCAGTGTAATCTAAACTGGGCTTTTTAAAGTTATAGTGCTTTGACCTGTCCCGTCACATGCGGTTTTTGATTCTTACTATTTCGAATTAAGAAAGCGGTATTTACACCATCTGTAGCAGTCATAAAATCGACTGTTGATGGTAAATACATCGGCAGTTTAAACCAAACATCCGCTTCATAAGCATCAGGCAATGTGATCGAAGCCAATGCTCGCGCCTTACTCCACATGCCGTGCGCAATGGCTTGTTTGAAACCAAAGGCTTTTGCTGTCACCGCATGAATGTGGATGAGGTTGAAGTCGCCCGAGGTCATTGCATAACGACGACCTGTGTTTTCAGAGACTTCCCAGACTGCATTCGGCTGATAATCTGGAGTCGTTGGTTCAACTAATTTTGGTGCTGTTTTACCACTGGTCTTTTGACGTGCTAAATACGTGGTTAAGGCTTCAACCACGACTTCATTACCAACTTTCACCGTGGTAATGAAGTCGAACTGAACACCTTTATCATGTGGCTCAAGCGCGCCATATTTACATGATAAAGTGAGGGTTTCATTGACACCAACTTTACGCATTTGTTTGACTTGATTGCGAATATGTACCAAACCTAGCACAGGAAATGGAAACGGCTCTTGCCCCATCATGTGCATTTGTAAGCTTTGTGATAATACGGCCAAATAAATCGCAGGAATATAACCATTATTTTTAAAGCCACATACTTGGTTATAGGCTTTCAAATGCTTTTGATCGACGTTAAAAGAATCCACCACATACTCAACCTGCGGTAAGACTTTTTCACCTTTTGGCTTTTTAAAGATCAAACCTTGAATGACTTTCGGATAAGCCATATATGGTTTTGGAAGTTGACTAAAATGGCGAGTCTTCATACTGAACCTTTGAGAAGTTTTTATTTCAATATTTTTTGAAAGCTCCTTCTCCCTCAGGGAGAAGGTTAGGATGAGGGAAAAATACCATCCCACTTATAATATAAAGAATTTATCCCCCTCTAAAGGAGAGATAAATTCAAGCTTTTAAATTAAGCACCCAACAAGCTTTGACCACAAACGCGTACCACGTTGCCGTTTAAACCAGTCGATGCTGTCGCTGCAAATAAAGCAATGGTTTCAGCAACATCTACAGGTAAACCACCTTGGCTCATCGAGTTCATACGACGACCCGCTTCACGGATTGCAAATGGAATTGCAGCGGTCATTTGCGTTTCAATGAAACCTGGCGCAACCGCATTGATGGTAATGCCATTCGTCAAAGTTGGAGCAGTAAATTTAACTACACCAATTACACCTGCTTTCGACACAGCATAGTTAGTTTGACCTAGGTTACCCGCAATACCTGAAATCGATGATACACAAACAATACGACCATTGGCATTTAAACCCTCGTTCGCAAGTAAATAATCATTTACACGTTCAATTGCAGACAGGTTAATGTTAATCACCAAGTCCCAAAGCTCAGGCTTCATATTTGCCAACGTTTTGTCGCGGGTAATACCTGCGTTATGCACGATGATGTCTAAACCACCTTGAGCAGCTGCCGCAGCTTTAATTTTTTCACCTGCATCGTTTGCTGTGATATCAATTGCCAGTGTTGAACCACCAATCTCACCTGCAACACGGTCAAGATCTGCTTGTTGCTGTGGCACATCTAAACAAATCACATGCGCACCATCACGTGCCAAGACATGTGCAATCGCTTCACCAATACCACGGCTCGCACCTGTCACTACAGCAGTTTTACCTGCCAATGGTTTAGCCCAGTCTACATCTACAACAGCAGCTTTAGAAACGCGAATCACTTGACCAGAGACATAAGCAGAACGTGGAGATGCTGCAAAACGTAAAGTTGACTCAAGATTTGCTTCTGCACCTGCATCCACATAAATCAAATGTGCTGCAATCCCCTTTTTAAATTCTTTACCGACAGACTTCACGAAGCCTTCAAGCGCGCGTTGTGCAATCGCTTTTTTCACGCTACCCGCAGTTTCAGGTGTAGTACCTACTACAATCACACGACCAGAAGCAGCCACTTGACGTGCGATAGGGTTAAAGAAGTTATATAACTCATTGAGTTGCTCTGATGACTCAATGCCAGATGCATCAAAAATAACAACTTTGAATTTAGACTCTTTGTCGCCTGCATTAAATGCACTTAAATTTAAGCCCACTTGAGCCGCAGCTTGCTGTAACTGTGCATTGTTACCTGCATAGCTATTGGCGTGAACATTTGCCAACACTTGCGCAACTGCACCAGATAATGAACTATTTGCTGCTGCACCCAGTAAAACAGCACCTTTAATCACAGGCGTTGCTGACTCAAAACGGTCTAAAAAAGTTGGTGCAGGTAAACCCAAATTTTTAATGACAAATTTACCAATCGGAGATTTTGCGAATGTTTGGTATTGATCAGTCATGTTTTTTATCTCTCATACAAATTAATTGTTGATGGATTCAAAGATATCCTTTTAACTTCAAAGTGATGTCTAGAGTCTTATATTTCAATAGTTCCATCGGTTTCTATAGAATCATACTTGAGTTATAGATGATATGTCTTGACCTGAAAGCCTGTTGCAATGTCATTCTAGTCAATTCAGCCCTTTTTATAATATGCTAATGTACACCCTAAGAATAGATTAACATGCTTGGAAAAGCCTTATGAGCAAAACAACTCAAGAAAATCCAGCAGTGGAAAATTCTGCTACGGAAACTGTGTCAAATACATCAAAAAGTACATCTCGTAGAACTAAAAGTACTAGCACAACAACCCAATCAGTAAATAACACGACTAAGCCGACTCGCACTCGTGCTGCGTCAACTCGTAGTAAAAGCCCCGCTTCTTCTACAAATGCTTCAAAACCAAAAACTCAAACTGCTGTTCAACAGGATCAAACCATGAGTCAAAACACTGTTCGCCGCGTGGCTATTATCGGTGGTAACCGTATTCCTTTCGCTCGCTCAAATGGCGCATATTTCACCGCTTCAAATACAGATATGTTCACAGCAGCGCTAAACGGTCTTGTTGAACGTTTTAACCTTCAAGGTCAACGCCTTGGTGAAGTGGTTGCTGGTGCTGTTCTTAAGCACAGCCGTGACTTTAACATGACCCGTGAATGTGTACTAAACACTGCACTTGCACCAGAAACACCTGCTTACGATATTCAGCAAGCATGTGGTACTGGCTTACAAGCAGCTTTCTTAGTTGCCAACAAAATCGCACTAGGCCAAATTGAAGTGGGTGTGGCTGGTGGTGTAGACACAACTTCTGATGCACCAATTGCATTTGGTGATGGTTTACGTAAAGCATTGCTTGAACTCAACATTGCAAAAACAGGTAAAGACCGTTTAAAAGCTTTGACTAAAATCAATCTAAAAGACTTGATGGATGCGCCAAAAAATGGTGAACCACGCACAGGTCTTTCTATGGGTGATCACCAAGCGATTACTGCGCTTGAATGGGGTATTGCACGTGAAGCACAAGACGAACTTGCTGCATCTTCACACCAAAAAATGGCTGCGGCTTACGAAGAAGGTTTCTTCGATGACCTCATCACACCATTCTTAGGTTTAGAGCGTGACAACAACTTACGTGCTGACTCTACGGTTGAAAAACTTGCTAAGCTCAAACCAGCTTTTGGTAAAGGCGATGCGCGTACCATGACTGCGGGTAACTCAACCCCACTTACAGATGGCGCGTCTTGTGTGCTTTTAGCATCAGAAGAATGGGCAAAAGTAAACGGTCACGAAGTGCTTGCTTACTTAACCTTCCAAGAAACGGCTGCTGTTGATTTCGTTGAGAAAAAAGAAGGCCTATTGATGGCACCTGCTTATGCAGTTCCACGTATGCTTGAACGTGCTGGCATTAAGCTTCAAGACTTCGACTACTACGAAATTCATGAAGCATTTGCATCGCAAGTTCTTTCAACGTTGAAAGCTTGGGAAGATCCAAAATTCTGTAAAGACCGTTTAGGTTTAGATGCTCCACTCGGTTCAATTGACCGCACTAAACTCAACGTAAAAGGTTCTTCACTTGCAGCAGGTCACCCATTTGCTGCAACGGGTGGCCGTATCATTGCCACTGCTGCGAAGCTGATCAACCAAAAAGGTTCAGGTCGCGTACTTGTTTCAATTTGTGCTGCTGGTGGCCAAGGTGTAACGGCAATTATTGAAAAATAATTAACTGTTTTCACTTTTGAAAAAAAGACCCTTGGAAATTGTACTTCCAAGGGTCTTTTTATTTTTTATAGCTGAAATGAAACATTATGGTTAGAAAAAGCATTCCTAAATGCTTCTTCGCTGATTAGATTAAAAACGATAACCTACACCAAGGTAAGTAATTAAAGGATCGATATCGATTTTAGTAGAAGAATGAATTAAACGATTTCCTGTATTTCTATCTATAACATCAATCGTCGTTTTATTATTTAATTTTGAATATGAAACAGACGCCACGCCGTACCAATTAGAAGTTATGTCATATGTTGCGCCAAGACTTACGATTGGAGCAAAGGCATCTTCAGATTTTACTTTTACATAATGCTACCAAAATGTGCATACATGATGCCTAAGCCAACATATGGGCGGAATTTATTTATCCCAGACTGACCAAACTGATATTGTGCTTCAAATGCAGGAGTCCAAGCACGGACTGTCGCAACTTTAGACTTACTTCCTAAATTTGTAATTGGAATATCTTGTGCTAAAGGCAAATCAAGACCTATACCTGTATGGCCTATACCTGACATAGGCGCTAATATTTCTCCTTTTCCTTTAATATCGACTTTTGGCGATATTCCTCCAATCAGCTGTAATGAAACATTATCATTTACATAATAATTCATCATTAAACCGAGCGTATCTGCATCTTGAACTTCAAGGCCGCTCCCCCCAGCTGTCCATTGCTCTAAACCGTATAAGTCTGCACTACCTGACAAAGCATCTTTTAAATAGACCTCATCTGTGCCATTCACATTTTTTAACTCAAAGAACTGGCTCAATTCAGGTTCGTTCGGATTTTCTTTATACATATCTCCAAGCATATTAAGAATACTTTTCATAGCATCTGCATTTACATCCGAAGGATCAATTGAATTAACAACAGCATTCAATGAGACCGATCCAATATTTGCATTCCTACCATTTGCAATTGGAGTCGAAATATTAAATGGATTGGTCTTTCCTTGAGGCATAGCATGTAACCACCCCGCAGAAACAGAAAACCGTTTAAAACTTCCACCTGTAGCTGAAAAGCCTGACTGTGTAACACTCAGTAAAGCTATAGATACAACTAAAGCGCCTATTTTCATCGTCTAACTCCTTGTACGATATATTTTTTATTAAGTTTTATAAAAACACTTCTTTGTTTTTATATTTAGAAGTTATGTAATAAATGGAGTTATTTGTATGATCAAATTGTGATCAATTTTCATCTTTTGTTAAAATATAAAGTATTTAATATCAATAAAGGCCTTACTTTATCAGATAAGGCCTTTATGACTAATTAATGGATTTTTTAATTAATTATTAATGATATTTTGGTTTGTAGCCTAACTGTTCTTCTAGGCAGTCATAACACCACTGGAAAATAAAGGTATAAACCAAAATACACATGGTTAAACTAAAGTCGAGCACGATAGCTTGCCAAATACTCATTTGCATTGCATATGCCACCATTGGGATGGTTGCAAGCATCAAACCACCTTCAAAACCAATCGCGTGAAGAACACGCACACCGATGGTTCTTTTTAGCTTTCTTTTCGCTTCAAACTTTTCAAAAAAATGGTTAAACACCATATTCCATATGACCGAAGTGACAGCCATGGCAATACCGAGTACACCTGTGACTTCTAAAGGCATATGGAATATGAAACTTAAGGCAACAGCAATGATCACCAATAGGATGATTTCATAGCTGAGTGCATGAATAATCCTTCTTTTGGAAATCAACATTTTTAATTACTCTTTCATGATTGGATGTTTGCTATTTTATTTTTATAATATTGATTAATCGAGTTAGGTTCTTTCAATAAAACTGAAAGATAGAAAATTATGAATATCAATCAAGAGCAACTGATTATTTTTAAAACCGTAATTGAGTCTGGTTCATTTTCAGCTGCTGCACGCAAGTTGGGTAAAGTACCATCGGCCGTGAGTATGTCAATTGCTAACTTGGAAATAGACTTAAACTTACAACTCTTTTTACGTGAAGGACGTGAGCCCACAGCAACAGCACAAGCCATGACTTTGTACGAAAAGACCGAGCAACTACTGACTGAAATGAATCAATGGAAACAGCATGCCTATGCCCTAAGCCACGGTTTGGAGTCCTCGCTCAACATTGTAGTGGTATCTGAACTACTGCATATGCAATGGATCAACTACATCACAATATTAGAAGCCGAATTTCCCAGTCTACAAATCAATATTTTTTCTGCACCTCAAGAAGATGCGCAGAAAATGTTACTCAACGGCACAGCACAACTGGCACTGATGTTTGAACGTGAGCAACTGGAAAGCAGCGAACAGTTTGTAGAATTAAAACTCGAAACTTTAGTTCCCGTCGCCAATAAAGATTTTATTCTGGCGCAATTTCCACAAGTCAGTTTTGAACAAATTCAACACAGCCGTCAAATCGTGGTTGCCAGTCGCGATAAAAGCATTAAGCCAGAATTGTTATATTCCAAACAGTATTGGCGGACAGACAACCATCACTCGGCTTGCGCCTTAATCATGCAAAACTTTGGTTGGGGTGTTTTGCCCTTAGAAATGTTAAATGAAAACCCTCAGCTCAAAAAGCAGCTCAAAATATTAGATCTGCTGGATTTCACCCCCAAGTTTGAATATTTTGTAGACTTGGTCTGGAGTCGTGAAAGTGAATTGGGCGCAGCTGCACGTTTTTTAATCCAATACATTAGAAATCAGCGTAAAAAAGTATAATAACTGCTGTTAAAACGTCCGAATCCACTTGGGTTAAAAGCAGTTTGTGTTATAAATAATTTACGGGTAATAACTTTAAGAACGAACGATCAATGACACAAACCGTATTAAACCAATTAAAAAGCTTAACCACCATTGTTGCCGACAGTAGCGATTTAGCGGCGATTAACCAATTTCGTCCGCTCGATGCAACCACCAATCCATCTCTAATTACAGCCGCTGCAAATCAATCTGAAAATAAGGAATTAATTGAAGATGCTTTCGCTCAAGCCAAAGCTGAAGGCTTAGAAGATGACTTACTTATTGAACGCACAATCGACATTCTTACCGTCAAATTTGGTGTTGAAATTCTCAAGTTGATTGAAGGTCGTGTTTCCACAGAAGTAGATGCAGCGCTGTCTTATGATACCGATGCCACCATTGAAAAAGCCAAAGAGCTGCTGGCGCTATATAAAAACTACGGCGTAGATCAGGATCGTATTTTAATTAAAATTGCTTCGACATGGGCAGGCATTCAAGCAGCGAAAGTGCTGGAAGCTGAAGGTATCCATACCAACTTAACGCTTTTGTTTGGTGTGCATCAGGCCCATGCTTGTGCAGAAGCAAATGTCACTTTAATTTCACCTTTTGTTGGCCGTATTTTAGATTGGTACAAAAAAGCCGAAGGTGTAGACGGCTACCCTGTTGAAAAAGACCCTGGCGTACTTTCTGTGAAGCAAATTTACCAGTTCTATAAAGCACATGCGGTTAAAACAGAAATTATGGGTGCAAGCTTCCGTAGTATTGACCAAGTGTTGGGACTAGCTGGCTGCGACCTGCTGACTGTTGCACCTAATTTATTGGCTGCACTTGAGCAAGACACACGTGAAGTCAAAGCTCAGTTGTCTGCAAGTGATGTTATGCCTGCGACAGCACCACTTGCCCCACTCAGCGAAACTGAGTTTAGAGATCAAATTGAACATGACCTCATGGCAACGCAACTGCTACAAGGGGGTATTGATGGATTTATTAAAGCCCGTCAACAGCTGAACACGCTTTTATGTCAGTCTTTTGGTTTAGATGAAGAAATTTCAGCTTAACTTGATTTTTCTTCTTTTAAAAGCCGATTTTGTTATCATGCAACATCGGCTTTTTTATTGAGAATGCGTTGTGTTTGGTATTATCGACATCGGTACTTATATCATAGGTACAATTCTAATTGTGATTTTGCCAGGCCCAAATTCTCTTTATGTGATGTCCATTGCCTCACGATTTGGTATTAAGACAGGTTACTGGGGTGCACTAGGTGTTTTCACAGGCGATTTGATCCTCATTCTATGTACCGTGCTGGGTGCAGCATCTCTTTTACATGCTTTTCCTTGGCTGTTTATTTTATTAAAAATTGTTGGTGCGCTGTACCTGTCATACTTAGGTATAAAACTCTTGATTGCAGGAGTCAAAACGTGGAACTCCAGCCCACAACAGCTTGCAGCAAGTACAGACCAGAGCACATTACAAACCTTACATCCTTTTCGTTCAGCATTGACCATTAGCCTTTTAAACCCAAAAGCCATTTTGTTTTATCTGTCTTTTTTTATGCAGTTTGTCGACCCCAATTATGCCTACCCAGCACTAAGTTTTGCCTTACTTTCCATTATTCTACAAATCATCAGTATGGCTTATCTCAGTATCCTGATTTTTTCAGGTATTAAGCTGGCGAGCTATTTCAATCGTCAGTTTAAAGTTGCAGCCGTTGCGGTGGCGACCGTCGGTCTGCTGTTTTGTGGCTTCGGCTTAAAACTGGCACTTTCTACACTGTAATTTTCGTGAATAATCTCATTATTTTCGATAAAAAATCTATCATGTGCTGTTTTGTTTTTCAAGGACCAGCGTATGACCCTTGAACAATAGTAATTTTCACTCATTCAAATTATGTTTTGATCTTCATGCAAAAATTATTTCAAGATTTCTCAGTTCCAGCTGTATTCGCAGGTTTTATTACCTTCCTCATTGGCATTAGTGTGTCTTCAGTCTTGGTCATTCAATCCACCCAAGTCTTAGGTGCAAATACCGCGCAAATCAACTCATGGTTCTGGGCTTTAGGTCTAGGTATTGGTTTGAGTGGCCTGCTTTTATCTTGGAAACTTAAATATCCTGTATCGACCTCATGGTCTACGGCAGCACTGGCCTTAATTATTGCGACAGGCAGTGGTTATAGTTTGCATGAAGCGATTGGCGCATTTTTGGTCTGTGGTTTGGTTACTGCCATTTTGGGCTTTTTCGGTATCTTTGAAAAAGTACTGACGTATATCCCTCAAAGCCTAACCAGTGCCATGCTGGCAGGTGTGTTATTGAAGTTTGGTATTTCATTGTTCGCCAGTATGCAAGATCATTGGGGTTTTATTTTATCCATGCTAGCGGCCTATATTGTTTCTAAGCGACTTACTCCACGTTATTGCATTGTCATTACAGTGATTGCAGGCTTGTTACTCTGCCCGTTATTCTTAGACTTCCATACTCCTCAAATCACATGGAGCCTAGCGCAACCTGTTTGGATGGCACCTGAGTTCAGCATGTCTGCTATTTTAGGTTTAGCGCTGCCTTTGTTTGTGATCAATATGGCATCGCAATACTTACCGGGTATTGCCATGATTAAAAGCTATGGCTATAACCCACATGTCAATCAACTGATTGGTTGGACGGGTACCGCTCAAGCCTTACTCGCACCTTTTGGCTGTTATAGTGTCAATACCGCAGCAATTAGTGCAGCTGTCAGTTTAGATGAACAAGTTCACCCTGATCCATCAAAACGTTATATTGCGGGCATGAGCTGCGGTTTCTTCTACATCTTAATGGGACTATTCGCAGCCACCCTGACCAGTCTTTTGCTGTCTTTCCCTGCGATTTTTATTACAGCCTTGGCTGGTATTGCTTTGTTTGGCACGATTAGTCATAACATCGCGATTGCATTTGAAGCGGTATCAGACCGCGAAGCAGCCCTCATGACCTTCTTATTTAGCGCATCTGGTGTACAGTTCTTTGGTATTGGCTCTGCCTTTTGGGGACTACTCTTTGGTTTTGCAGTTATGCTTATATTTAAGTTTAAAGCTAAAAAAGTTTAGGCCCTCATATAAAAAAGCACCCTCGATGGGTGCTTTTTTATTTTCAAATATTGCTAAATTGAAAAATTAATGCTGATAACTTCGTTGAATCAATTCTTGCTTAAGTTGCATGGTCTCAGACAAATTTTCCACCTCAGTAAATGCCGTGAGCCAAATGCCATCTGCAGCATAGCGCAAAATTTTAAGCTCCAAATCATTATCTGTATCCTGATGTCGCGCTAAACGTTTTTCTAGCCACTCAATCCAATACTCATTAAAGGTCCGATCCGTCAGCATAATCATCGAAATAGCTGACCAAGAATGCTCCAAGCCTAGCACCTGCTTTTCCAAAGTAATCTCGATATAGGCTCGGGTAAAGCAACCATAATGATCACGGTCTTGGCTAATCAACTCATCAATAATACGATCTAATTGTTCAAGCTTTTCCACAACCATCGCTTCAAGTAGCTTTTGTTTGTTTGGAAAATGATGAAAAACACCACCCTTACTCACGCCAACCAAATCAGCCACTGCTTGTATGGAAACCCCAGTCACGCCTTTTTCAGCAGCCAAACAGATCGCATGTTGTAGAATACTTTGGCGAACCTGTTCCGGTGCCTTTTTACGTGGACTTGCTTGTTGCATCGAACTTAATGCCCTGTTGAGTTTGAAAATAAGTTAATTACGACCACACCAGAAACAATCAGTGCAATACCGATCATTGCTGCGAAATCTAGACTTTGTCGGAAAACAAAGTAACCAATCAGAGCGGTTAAAACAATACCAACACCCGCCCAAATCGCATAAGCAATACCCAATGGAATCACTTTAATCACTTGAGACAATAAATAAAATGCCAACGAAAATAAAACTACTACCGCCAGTGAAGGCAATAGCTTGGTAAAACCTTCCGACTTTACCAAAAAAGTCGAACCAATCACTTCAGAAATAATTGCCATCGCCAGCAAAGCATAAGCCATTAATATAGGATTCATCAGAAACTCAACAATAAACATACCGATCGGTCGGTATGTTATTAAAATAGCAAAAACTAAACAAGTCTTTCTGTATACTTTTTTATTTTGTTTCAGTCGGCCTTGAGGTTTGCTTTATAAAATCAATGGTTCGATCAAAGGTGATCTGACTCGCTTGTTTGCTCATCATGAACTGATATTCATGCACCAAAAACTCCTTAGAGTCTGGATAAAAAGCTTCCGTGACTGCAACTTGATGCAGCTTCAACACCTCGACGAAAGGTAAAGACTGGCTCTTGGTTAAAAAGTCTTTATTTCCCCCACTGATAAAGACAGGTGGATACTGTGATGTAATATGTTCACTGGTTGAAATCGACTTTAAAAATGCTGCATCCTCTTTACGCTCTCCTGTATACGCTTGAACCAAGTTATAGACACCCCATTCAATAAGCCTGAGTTCCTCAGGAGCGGTATTCACAAAGCGATATAAGTCATAAATACCACAGTGCAAAATTAGCCCTTTAAGCTGTTTCGGCTGAATGCTCGGCTTAAAATTGGATGCTTGAGCAAATGCGGGATTCGTCAAAAGTGCAGCATAATGACTGGCAATATTGGCTCCAGCAGAGTCTCCTGCTAAATACAGTTGGTTCGGGTTAATATGATACTGAGCAGCATTCAATTGTAAGAAATTCAGTGCATGATCGACTTGCTGTAACTGAGTGGGATAAATCGCCTCAGGTGCAAACTGATACTGTACAGAGACCACGTTAAAGCCTTGATTGGCCAAAAGTTTGAAATAACCTCGTGCATGCTCTTTTGAGCCCGAAACCCATCCGCCGCCATGAATCCAAACCACCGTGGGCACTGCGTTTAATTGTTCAATATTTTTGGGTTGATAGATGTCAACATTCAGCTCAGGGCTGGCTTGATATAGAATATTATTGTGTATGATGACATCGGGAGGCGCAAAGCGATCCAGCATTTTCATTTGAATATTGGTTGCTGTGTTAAATGTACCCGCAATCAGTTTGGTGTTCTTTTCTACACTTTGACACGCGCTCAATAGCACAATCATGAAAACAGTACTAAGTACTTTTATTATTGATTGAAAAATCATACTGTTCGGCTCCACCCTTTTTTCAAATGATTCTAATACAATCTCTATTACATCGCATGATTAAACAGGTCTCATTTCAGCCTTATTTAAACACTAGAAGCACCTTTTAAAGAATATTGCTTTAAATCTGAAACTTGAGTTTTTCACTCAAGATTTTGGACACGTAAATCGGCTTTTTTTTGAATTATTTTCTTTAAATTTCATGAATTTTCAATTTTTAGCCCGATCAAAATTGAACATTTAATGGCAGTGTGTTATCAATAAATTAAGAACTAAATCTTATACAAAAAGGAGTCCCTCTGATGGCTTACCAACATATTTTAGTCCCTGTTGACGGTTCACAAATTTCTTTTTCTGCGGTTAAACAAGCGGCTGAAATTGCCAAAGTTTTTGGCAGTCAACTTACATTGATTAGCTTAGTTGCTGAAGACCCACTCAAAGATGCTGATTTTTACTATACTTCTCCAATCATGAAAGACTATTTCATACAAGCCTACAACAATGCTGAGAAAGCCCTTCAGGATGCGGTTCAAATTGCACAAGAACAAGGTGTGACAGCTCAGTCTAAAATCATCAAAGGTGAAGTCTCTGAAGATGCTGTGGTCGAAGCGGCTGCTTCACTAAAAAATGACTTGATTGTGATGGGTTCACATGGCCGTAAAGGCTTTCAAAAATTCCTATTAGGCAGCTTTGCTCAAGATGTTCTCAAGTCTACTGAGCTCCCAGTTCTCATTGTTAAAGCTTAATCAACCATAACGCGTCTTTATGTGAGCTGATTTCGCATGTACTGCAAAATGATCCGCAAAAAGACGTACCCTTAAGGAGAAAATAATGAGCTACAAACACATTTTGGTTGCCGTCGATGAATCCCCGATGTCTTATGCTGCTGTTGAACAAGCACTTGAGTTGGCCAAAGATTTAAAGAGTCGTGTGACACTCATGAGCGTGATTGCAGTCGATCCATTTGTCGGAGTCGACTTCTATAAAGTTGCACCAGCCATCACTGACTATTTCCTACATGCTGAAAAAGTCGCTCAAGATCGTTTAGCCGAAGTAAAGCTCTCATTTGACCGTGATGAAATTGAGGTGGATATCAAAGTGATCCGCGGCATCTCTCCTTCTGAAGGTATTATTCATGTGGCCGATGAAGTCGGTGCAGACCTGATTTTGATGGGCTCACATGGCCGTACAGGCTTTAAAAAGATGATGTTAGGTAGTGTGGCGCAAAATGTTCTCACACAGTCTCCGATACCTGTGCTGATCGTAAAAGTTTAAGTATTGTTTTAAACAAAAAAGACTGCCGAAGCAGTCTTTTTTTGTTTAGCAGAACTCGTTCACTTCATTAGCTTTTACTAATCTGCTGATGCAAATTTTGCAAATAATGCTCTGCTGCCGACTGTTGCATAAAAGTTTTTTGAAATAACCCCGAAGCCTGATGGTTATGCGGGCTATACTCAACATTGACTTGAAATGTTCCCAATTCAGCACTTTTCGCAATACGAATAGCAATAATATGAACGGTATTTAAATAAAACCCATCTTCAATTTTAACTAACATATCTGTTTACACTCTACATGTTTGTCTGCCCAATAGCCTGTATACAGAAGCCGAAAAAAATACAGAATATTGAGCTAATCATCTGTTATGCCATAACATTATACCCATAAAATGCGATTCATTTCACACTATTCACATAAATGTTCATTATTTAGAAAAATACCAATGTGAGCTCTTCATGCCGTAATTCTTCAGTTTGCATAAAAAAAGCCAGTCTACTGACTGGCTTTTTTTATGCATAGATCAGTTAAATACTTAACATACCACTCAAAGTCTCACTGACATTTTTAGATTTCACTTGTGGTTTTAACCCCTCAAGCTTTGCTTTCACTTCGCTACGCTGTGGCTCTGCCAATGTGTACCAACGTGACAAAACCTGAAGTAAACGAGAGCCAACAATTGGGTTTTTCTCATCTAAATATTTTGCCAGTCCAATGAAATGATCCACACCAAAACTCCATGTGTTCACTGGGTTTGCATTTAAGCCACCACTCACAGAACGAATACGGTTCGGCACGCCCAAATCATAATCGACATGAGAAGTGAGGTATTGAATGGTTTCCGTCGTAGCACAAGGATGTGCCGCTTGAAGTGTGAACCACTGATCTAGTGACAAAGCCTCATCTTTAAAACGTTGATAAAAATCATGTAAAGCAGCTTCTGCTTGCGGTGCATCGTTCCACACCAAGACACGTAATGCGCCTAAACGTTCAGACATATTGCCTGTGGCTTCATATTGCTGATATGCCAGTTCAAAAGCGGTTTCATCACCTTGACGTGCCATCATGCTGAGCATGATGTTTTTTAGCGCACGGACTCCCATGGCTTGTGAGAACTCTTTTTGCAAATCTGGGTCTAAAGCCAAATAAGTGTCTTTACAGAACTCACCTAACTCACGTGCCAGTTTGTCAATTAAAGCATTACGCTGTTCTTGAATCTTCGCTGGTTCGTAGTCGGTGTCAATGCGGCTACCCAAATAACCTTCGCTTGGTACATCAAATAAACGTGATGCCAAGAGTGGATCTTGTTCAACAAGATCTGGCAGCGTGTTTTTAATGGCTTGAATATAAATATGCGCATCATGACCATTGAGTAAAATACGCTCAAGCAGTGTTTGCGTTGCTTGCCATTGGTTAAAACCATTTGTTTCGTATTGAATCAGGAACGCCAACTCTTCATCGGTATAGTTAAATTCTAAGTTGACGGGCGCAGAAAAATTACGCAGTAATGACACGACAGGTTTCGTGCTTAAACCGCTAAACACAATGCTGGCTTGGTCTTGGTCAAAAAGATATACACCGTCTTTGACTGCATTTTCAAATAAACTGTCTGAGTTTAAAACCAATTGCTCACCTGTTGCAGCATCGAACAGTGCTAAAGCGACAGGAATTGGAACAGCTTTTAGGTTCGGATACTTAGGATGTGCTTTTAAACTTTGCTTAAAGTTTAAGGTATAAGTTTGTGCAGCAGCATCATAATGCCCCTCAGCTTCCAATTTTGGTGTACCCGGTTGGTTATACCATGTTAAGAAGTTGGATAAATCTACGCCTGAACCTGCGGTTAAAGCAGCTACCCAGTCTTCAACGGTCACAGCTTGACCATCATGGCGTTCAAAGTATTCATCAGTTCCTTTACGGAATTTTTCTTTGCCTAATAAGGTTGCCATCATGCGGTTAATTTCCGCACCTTTTTCATAGACCGTTGCAGTATAGAAGTTATTGATTTCCACAAAGTGGTCTGGACGCGGCGGATGAGACAATGGGCCTGAATCTTCTGGGAACTGATGTGCTTTGAGTACCGCAACGTCGTCAATACGTTGAACCGCAGCAGACTGTAAATCTTCTGAGAAAGATTGATCACGGAAAACCGTTAAGCCTTCTTTTAAACACAATTGGAACCAATCACGGCAAGTAATGCGGTTACCTGTCCAGTTATGGAAGTATTCATGAGCAATGACCGACTGTACACGCATGATCGCGGCATCTGTCGTGTATTCTTCATCCGCCAAAACACATGACGTATTAAAGATGTTTAGACCTTTATTTTCCATCGCTCCCATGTTGAAAGCACTGGTAGCCACAATCATATAGTTGTCTAAATCATAGGGACGACCATAGTGTTCTTCATCCCAACGCATTGAATGCTTTAAGGCTTCCATTGCAATATGACATTTCGGAATATCTTTTTCTTCGGCATAAATTTCTAAAGCTACATCACGGCCTTCCGAGGTCACATAACAGTCTTTTAAAACAGCCAAATCACCAATCACACAAGCAAACAAATACGCTGGTTTTTTGGTTGGATCTTGCCAAATGGTATAGTGACGACCTTCGCCTGCCTCGCCCGCTTCAATCAAGTTACCATTGGCAAGGAGCACTGGATATTTTTTATCGGCTTCTACACGTGTGGTGAAAACTGAAAGGACATCAGGACGGTCTGGGTAAAAGGTAATTTTACGGAATCCTTCAGGCTCATTTTGGGTAACAAACAAATCTGATGCGGCTTGGTATAAGCCTTCCAGTTGTGTATTTGACTCAGGATGAATGATCACCGATGTCTCAAGTTTGATCTGATTTGGTGCATTACGAATCACCAACTGCTCTGCATCAAGCGCATATTGCTCTTGGCTAAGTTGCTGACCATTCAGGACTACACTTTTCAACTCTAAATCACGACCGAGTAAAACCAAATCACCCTCAGTTTGGCGCGTCAGCTCCAGTACAGCATCAACTTGGCTATGCTCATCATAGACCTGAATATCGAGGTGAATGCTATCTACTAAAAAAGATGGTTTTTGGTAGTCTTTTAAATAGACGGTTTGATCTGCTTCAATAATTGGATTTGCCGCAATATTCATGTCATGTCCTAATGCTATTGGTCTACAGCTTTATATTGTGTATGTTTTGATCATACGACAAGTTTGCCGTACTGTCTGTGTATGTTGAATGATATTTATATGGGCACGTTGAACAGGCTTTTCAATTCTATTGTTCTTATCCCGCGCATATGACTGCACCAAGTGAATAATAAACAAACAACTCCTCACATCGTGCCGTGCTTGTCTAGCAATATTTGCACCAGCCTTTACACTTAAACAGTGCCATTAGCTCTCTACCATTCAAACGCTGAGAAACTTAAAGACATCAATAAAATATAAAGCCAGCTCTTTTCAAATATCTAACTTAATTTTCAAATCGGCTACATTTTGTGCACAGTTTTTGCTTGTATCTAAATATGCATAACGCATGATAAAACTTAAGCAAAACAAATAGAGGTGTGAGATGTACTTAAAAGACCATATCGTCCGCGTCGAAAATATAAAAATGCTGCAAGCAATGCATGCTGCAAAAATTGATCATAAAGTCATTGCCCTGTTCATGAGCTGTGAAGGGTTGCCATTACAAGCACACGATGTCAGCAGCATTCTAAATCACTACGACACACTAGGGAGTAAAAAGTTGCCGAGCAAAAAAGTTCAAGCCATGATTGAAGCTAAAAAACTAGGTATGGAAGATGACTCTCTACCTTGCCCCGTTTAAATTCTACTAGTCCAAAAAATACGGTGCATGCCGTATTTTTTTACCCTATATTCGCCACTGCGTTGCTTCACCCGTCTAGCGTTTACAAAGCACTTCTGCTTATTCAATTACACTGCAATTTACAACGCCTTTATGAAATTTTAGCGTGTATAATTTGAGAAAATCCTGAGTTTCAAATTCATCTTATGTCGCTTCAAATTTTGCACAAACAACTTGATGAGAGCACGCCTTGTCCACTTTGTCAGGCGGCCATGTTTTGGGTGGATGCTGAACAATACGACAAAGAAATTAACTTTCATGAATGTAGCCACTGCCAACATCGTGTTTTTAGCAATTCCAATCTAAATTGCCACTGCGACAGTTGTTTAGCCCAGCGCAAAAAAATATTGAAAGAAACTCGTCAGCAAGAACAGCGCAAAACTAAAAATCAAAAAGACATTTATGAGTTTGAGCTGGGCCAGCTCAGTTTTATGCATAAATTATTTTTATTGGCTCTATTAGATGACTACGCACAAGAACATACACAACATCAAGAATTTATTGATTGGGAACAGATCAAATATTTTAGCATCACCCCCAATTATCTGTTTCAAAATAGTCTCGTCAAACAATTGGTAAAAGAACAAATCCTCGTTGCCAAAGATTTTGCCAGTGAAGCCCATCAGTATTATATTAATGTACGTTTGGACGGCTATTCTGAACCTAGCCTATTTAGTGTTACGCAGCAATTACGTTATTGGTTTTATGAAAATCTTAGCCTTGGTGTGCCTTTTAAGACCGCGGATGAAGTCAAAAATGCCTTGTACCAATTGCTCTATCAGGAAATTATCCAATTTATGCAGTTTTACTGCCGTACTTGGGGCATTCAAATTGCGGGAAATAACAGTTTCCAAGTGTTTTGTTATCGTTTACTCGATGTACTCGCAGTCGGACAAATTTATTATTTAATCCAAACTGCATTGGAGTATTTATATCAACGGAAAGCCTTACAACCCAGAAATGAAAACTTTATTAACACCAACTTGTTGAAAAAAACTTTACAACAATACCGTGAACGCAGTGTGGCTGAAAAATGGGAAACTTCAACGCTGCCTCGACCGCATAACCTACCATTCAGCAAAATGAGCGAAGTCTTATTTTTCCGCTTTTTAGGCTATGACGAAGCCATTTTCTTCCAGCCTGTCTCTCGTTCATGGCAAAAAATTGAACCACGTTTAAGCTTCTATTCACAAAAACGCTGTATGTACTGCGGTTCAAATGAACTCACTGTAGATTATGATGCTGACCAATATGTGACTTTATTTTGTCGCAAATGTAAGCATCAAGACCACTATTTCACCAAATAAGGGCACCCGCTATGACCCAGCTTTTAGACCTGTCCTTGCTTAACACAAAACAATCGATTCAAGACCAAACCGATGTCTTGGTGGCATATGTTGCTGAAGCTTGGACTGCCCTGCAAACGCAACAACCTTTGGTGCAATGTATCACCAACAGTGTGGCTGCCAATTATGCAGCGAACGTTTTATTGGCTGCGGGGGCCTCACCTGCCATGATTGATAATCCCTTTGAGGCGGAAAGTTTCACCCGTATTAGTGCAGCGCTCAGTATTAACCTAGGTACACCGACATCTGAACAAATGCAAGCCATGCAAATCTCGGCACAAACCGCACAGCAGCAAAACATACCTTGGGTATTAGACCCTGTAGGATATGGGCCATTTTTAAAATGGCGCTCTGAAATGGTAGATCAGCTTTTAGCTTTTCAACCCACCGTTATTCGTGGCAATGCATCGGAAATCAGCACACTTGCAGGGAACCAGATCGAAACCAAAGGCGTTGACAGTACAGCAAGCAGTGCCGATGTCTACCATCAAGCAAAAACACTTTTAGCACAGGCTGAAGTCATTGCCATTTCTGGCGAGTCTGACTATATTCTCTCAAAACAACTTGATGCTGTAATCCAAGTCAATGGTGGTTCACATTTACAACCTAAAGTTACTGCTACGGGTTGTGCCCTTGGTGCATTAATTGCAGCCTATAGCGCAGTCACCAATCCTGTCATTGCTGCACTGTCTGCCCATGTCCACTTTGCCATTGCGGGGCAACTTGCTTATGCCCGAAGCCAAAGCACAGGAAGTTTTAATGTAGCGTTTATGGATCACATTCATCAAATGAAGGCTGAAACCATTTATGAATATGCAGATATACAGCTTATCCGTACCTCAGCCTAAATAAAGTATGGCGAGAGTTTCTGCTTAAGCAACTTCTCGCCCTAAAAACACGTTCATCGCCGCTTCTAGCAGAGTCAACACATCTAATTTACAGATACACATCAAGCCCATACCAATAAAATAATCAGGCGTATGTTGCATATAAAAGTTGATATGACGACTGGCTCGATTTCGAAGCCGAATCAATTGTTCAGGCGTGGTCTGTGGCAGTACACAAGGATGCACAAACACATCATCACTGCGCTGTTGCACATTCACATGACGGTTTTGCATTAGATCAAGTACCTCTAAGTAATCCTCAGGCATTGGCACTTCTGCACGTGGATAAAAACGTTTTGAACGTGAAGCAAACAGCCGATATATTTTTGGCTGCATTAAACTCGAAACAAACCATAACTGACGCGTAGGATATTTTAAACGATAACCTAAGGTCACTCGAATTGCAGATAAAAGTGTTCTGTTTTGATTTCGGTAATCAGGTAAAAAAGCTGCACGCGAGCTAAGAATATATAAGGGTTGATGCGCTGTCTTAAGCTTCAAGATGGCAATAATATTTTGCCCAACTATTTTTCCGCGATGATAAAAACGAATAATTGGTAATGCCACTACATCAGGGTTATACAACAATTGATACAGTTCTACAGGGATTGCATTTGGGAAAATTTGTCGATCAAAAGTTTCAAGCTCTTCAAATAGAACTTGTTTTTTCTCTACTGAAAGCTTATTAAAATCAACGACATTTTCCAAAAGTTGCATGAAGTGTTTCCATTCTTATTTTAATCATTTGTTTTACTGTCATGCTCTAAATGCAATGCTTTGACGACCACAGGTATAGAAAAAAGGTCTTCACCAAAACACGACAGCCCAATTGCGGGCTTAGAGTAACTGCTTTTTATTTAAGTGCATAGCACTTATTTTATAAGCAGAAAAATGCCAGCACGAAGCTGACATTTTTCTCACAATCTAGTTTTGTAATGATTAAGCAGTACGATAAGTAATATTTACGGTCTTAATTCGATTTGAATCCAACTCAAGCACTTCAAAGTGAACACCACGGTAGTCCAGTTGAGTTCCAACGTGTACATCACCATGAGTTTTATCTAGGATTAAACCAGCAACACTGATATAGCCTGCATCTTCTTCAACCAAATCGATCATCCCAAGTTCCAGTTCAAGCTGGTATAAATCCAGCATGCCTGTCGCCTTCCACGTCTGATCATCTATCTTCACCAAATCAAGTTGCTCATCGGCATCGGGAAATTCACCAGCAATCGCTTCAAATACGTCAAGCGGTGAAACAAGGCCCTGCACATTACCAAACTCATCGCTCACCAAAACCAATGAACCTTTAGACGTTCTTAACGTATTAATCGCATCAATGACTTTCATTTTTTCAAAAATGTAAATTGGACGATGACGTTTGATCAAGTCTTTCAATTGCTCTTCATCATCTAAGACATCGAGCAATTCTTTGGCGCGCGCAATACTGATCACTTTATCCAAGCTACCGCGGCACACAGGAAATAAACTGTGCGGCACAGACAGTACCTGTTCACGAATTTTCTCAGGTGAATCATCAAGATTGACCCACGAAATTTGACTACGCGGTGTCATGATCGACGCGACCGAACGTTCAGCCAATGTCAGTACACCGCCAATCATATAACGCTCTTCATCCGCAAAAGTTTCTTGCGCTTGAAGCTGATCAGGATCTTCAGCTTGGAGCTTGCCACCCATGAGTTTCAAAATAGAATCCGCAGTACGATGACGCAGTGGAATTTTCGCTTCATGTTTTGCCGCATTGCGCTCACCAAATTGGTTAAAGGCTTCAATCGCAATGGCAACACCAATACCCGAATAGATATAACCTTTAGGAATGTGGAAGCCGAAACCTTCCGCAATCAGGCTAATACCAATCAACAGTAAGAAGCTTAAACACAAGATGACCACAGTCGGATGACGGTTTACAAAAGTCATTAATGGTTTCGACGCCAACAGCATGACCACCATGGCAACGACCATAGCCACCATCATCACATTAATGTTGTCGACCATACCAATCGCGGTAATCACCGAATCCAATGAGAACACAGCGTCAAGGATCACAATCTGTGCCACAACTGCGGTGAAACCTGCGTAGACCACATTGGTGGTCAGCTTAACTTCGGGCTTACCTTCAATTTTTTCATGCAATTCGGTAACGGCTTTATACACTAGGAATAAGCCACCAAATAAAAGAATCAAATCTCGCCCAGAGAATGTCCAATCTAAGACAGTAATCAGCGGTCGAGTCAACGTGACTAACCAAGTGATGATAAACAACAAGCCCAAGCGCATTAAAAGTGCAAGCGAAAGACCAATGACACGCGCTTTATCGCGTTGCTCAGGAGGAAGTTTTTCAGCCAAAATGGCAATAAAGACTAGGTTATCAATACCTAAAACAATTTCTAATATAATAAGCGTAAGTAAACTTACCCATATTCCCGGATCTAATAAAAATTCCATTATTTCATTACCCCAGAATTATGTTTCTGATTTAAAAGCATAGACCTGCACGGCGACGGATCCATATTTGTGACCTGTTCAACTAAAGATGAAATAATTATGCCTGAGATGTTTGGCTTGTAATAATTTTTTTATGGTTTTTAACAAAATTTTAATATTCGACCACTTATTATGCAAAAAATACATAAAAATATCGAAATCACTGTTTGAAATTTTGTCACTTAATGCCAATTGTCGCATTCTATAAAGATTAGACGCCACGGTCATTTTTTAGTTTTTCTAATTAAATCCATCGCAAATAAAAACCAAATAATTGTTTTTATTTAATTATTTATTTTAATAATAGTTAAAAAATATCAATTCACTACATTTATGATTTCCACGAATGACACTTTTTGTTAAAAACACTAGTTCACAAATCCATTTTTTTCACTAAAATGAAACACGACCAACATTGTTGTAAAAGTGGTCAATCACCCAAACCAAGGATGCGCGGATTGACAATCCGATCAAAGTAATCGAAGACAGGATTCATCGCTATGAACAATGAAAAAGCATTGACCTTCAATAAGACGTCAAAAATGCTTGCCAATACTAGCTATGAAGGCGCATATCTGCATTTAGACTCCTCATTTGATCAGCATCAAGTTAAAGTTGTGGTTTCGCATAATAACCAAAAGTTTGAAATGCACTTGCCTATCGTTCTACAGGACGGTGTTCCCATGGCTAAACTCTCTTTAGATTCTCACCAGAATGCTGAAGTCGAAGATGAAGTTGTACAATTTGCACAAAGCATTGTGAGCTTCCATCAAGATAAAGACGGTTATACCCTGTCTCATCTAAACAGCCACGCTTAACTTTTCTTGATTACTGGCCAAGGTTATCCATTAACAAATTTCGTTTATGGTGATAAATCCAGTAATTTTGTATTGATAAGTGTATGAGTGTTCACATAAAATGTGTTCAAATGATCTATAAAATAAAAATACGATTCACGGGGAATCCGTCACATGACCAAAAAGTACAGTAAGTTCCTACCAGGTTCTGAAGATTTTTCTTTAGAAAGTTTTCCATTTTACTGGGTAACGCAAGTACATGCACAGTATGTACTCAATGTCGATCACGCTTTAAAAAAGTATGGTTTAGATAACTCACGTCGTCGTATTTTACTGGCTCTAGACTCAAAGCCACATGCCAGTGTTTCTGATTTGTCTGACATGGTGGTCTCTAAAATGTCGACAACCACCAAAATTGTCTATCGGTTAAAGGATGAAGGATTGGTTGAAACTTATTCTTGTGAAGACGATGCCCGTATTACCCGTGTCCTTCTCACCGAAAAAGGTGTTGAAATGACCAATAAGATTAATGATCTCACCAGTGTTGTGCTTGAGCAATCATTTGAAGGCTTAACACCTTTGCAAATTGAAAAAATGATGGAAAGCTTAAAACACGTGTTTAAAAATTTAGCTCGCTAAACCGTTTAAAAGTCGAAAAAGTTGAGTTGGGGACTCTCTTTTTCGACTTTTATTTTAGGCACATGTGAACATTCAAACTCTCCAACAGGAAAGCCTTGTACAAAAGATTGAATATTTGGTGATTTCCAGCTAAGCCACTCCTCTAAGCGTTCATGTGGAATCACAATTACTGAGCGCTTCACATCACCTGGCTCATGAAACTCCCGCATCATTGGATGGTCTATGGCATCCATCGTAAGCATGGTTGCTGAACGCACTACCTCGCCTGCTATACGACTGATTTCATAAAGTGCAGCAACAAATATCACTTGCCCATCCTGTCGTCTGACACCCCATCTCTGTGGCTTTTGTTCTATATATTTTGACTCATAAAATTCAAAAACTGGGATCACCCCAAACTGGTATTTTAAAGTGGCCTCAATAAAACTAGCCTTTTGCAAGAGTGTCTCACTTCGAGCATTATAGGTTTTCGTTGCAATACTCTTATCTTCGGCCCATTTCGGTATTAAACCAAAATGTACCTTACGCCACTCAAAACCTAAATTTGATTTGAACAATAAAGGCAGCTCATAACCAGGATAGACTTCTTCGACATAATCAAACGGAATTTCAGGTAGACCAAACTGTTGTACTTGAGCAAGGGTTAGAGGTTTAAAATTAGCGCACATGGATTTTCATCCAACTTGGTGGTTAACAATAGTATGACGAGCTTTATATAGCGAATTGTATAAGGCTTTTATCCGCAGCGTCTAGCTGAAATACTTGTTTAGCCCTACGCTTAAACCCATTCATAGCTCTAAGCAAGCGCCAATCTATAGATCACTATTACCCAAAATTAAATCAGTCTTATTGTTTTCCTCCATAGACATAGTGCGACTTATTCCAGCCAATAAAAAAGCCTCCGAAGAGGCTTTTTTAGCTTTACAGATTAGTCACCTGTATAACCTTTTAACTTCAAGCGTGCAGCATGCAGAAGTGGCTCTGTATAACCTGATGGCTGCTCACCACCTTTAAACACAAGGTCATAAGCTGCTTTGTATGCATAACCATCGAAGTTTGGCGCCATAGGGGTGTAAAGCGGATCGTTTGCGTTTTGCTCATCAACGATTTTCGCCATACGCTGCATCACTTCTTCAACTTGCGCCGCAGATACGATGCCATGACGCAACCAGTTAGCAACGTGTTGAGATGAAATACGTAAAGTTGCACGGTCTTCCATTAAACCCACGTTGTTGATGTCTGGAACTTTCGAACAACCTACCCCCAAGTCAACCCAACGCACAACATAACCCAAGATCCCTTGAAGGTTATTTTCAAGCTCTTTGGTTTTCTCTTCTTCAGTCCAGTTGGTATCTGTTGCTAAAGGCGGTGTTAACAAATCATCTAATGATAAAGGCTGAGTATTCAATAATTCTTTTTGACGCTCAGACACGTTGCACTGGTGGTAGTGAATCGCGTGAATGACAGCACCAGATGGAGATGGAACCCATGCACAGCTTGCGCCCGCTTCTGGATGTTCAATCTTGGTTTTATACATGTCTAAAAGCATGTCTGGTTTTGGCCACATGCCTTTACCAATTTGTGCTTTACCACGTAAGCCCGCTTGAAGACCGATCATTACATTACGGTTTTCATATGCTGGGAACCAAATTTGTGATTTCACTTCACCCTTACGAACGAATGGACCTGCTTCCATAAAGGTATGGATTTCATCACCAGTACGGTCCATGAAACCAGTGTTAATGAAGATCGTGCGGTCTTTTGCTTGCGCAATACAGTTTTTCAAATTTACAGAAGTACGACGTTCTTCATCCATGATACCGATTTTTAAAGTTTTTGCAGGCAAGCCAAGCGCTTGTTCTGAACGCTCAAACAACTCAATAGCAAAAGCAACTTCTTCAGGACCATGCATTTTAGGTTTTACGATGTACATAGAACCTTTACGAGAGTTCTTGTTTTCGTTTTCGCCTTTGATATCTGCGAAAGACAATAGCGGAGTGATTAATGCATCCATGATACCTTCGTAAATTTCAGCACCATCTACCAAGATCGCAGGGTTGGTCATGAGGTGACCCACGTTACGAAGAAGCATCAATGAACGGCCATGAAGTTTCGTTTCACCACCAATCAAGTTTTTGTGCGTACGGTCTTTATTCAAAGTACGCGTAACGGTTTTACCATTTTTCTCGATAGACTCTGAAAGTGTACCTTTCATCAAACCTAACCAGTTACGGTAGCCTTCAACTTTCTCTTCTGCATCTACAGCAGCGATCGAATCTTCTAAGTCTTGAATAGTCGTTACAGCAGCTTCAAGCACTAAATCTTTTACGCCAGCGGCATCTGTTTTACCAATTGGGCTGTTCGCATCAATTTCAATTACAACGTGTAGGCCGTTGTTTAAAAGTACAATTTCTGTTGGAGCAGATTCTTCGCCATTAAAACCAACAAATTGTGCTTCTTTAGCCAAAGTCGATGTCGAACCGTCTTTTAACGTCACAACTAACTTTTTGCCTTCAACTGCATATTTTGTCGCATCAACATGCGAACCATTTGCTAATGGGAAGGTTTCATTTAAGAAGTTTTTAGCAAATGCAATAACTTTGTCGCCACGTACAGGGTTATAGCCTTTACCTTTTTCCGCGCCACCGTCTTCTGGGATCACATCAAAACCGTAAAGTGCGTCGTATAAAGAGCCCCAACGTGCGTTTGCAGCATTTAAGCAGTAACGTGCATTACGCACAGGTACCACCAATTGCGCACCAGCCAATAATGCGATTTCTTCATCTACATTTTCTGTGCTGATTTGGAAATCTTCTACTTCTGGTACTAAGTAGCCAATTTCAGTAAGGAAAGCTTTGTAAGCTCCAAGTTCAAATTTGTTGTTGCGGTGCCATTCATCGATCTTCGCTTGAATGTCGTCACGCTTAGCCAATAGTGCTTTGTTCTTTGGGCTAAGATCGACAACGACTTGTTCAAAGTTTTTCCAGTAAGTTTCACTGTCCAAACCTGAACCTGGAAGTGCTTCATTTTCGATGAAATCGTAAAGTTCTTTAGCAATCGCTAACTTGCCTTTTTGAATACGTGCAGTCATTGTCTTTCCTGATATTGCTACTTTTTATACAAGAGATTCTAGTATACCGATTTAAACTTGGCTGAATAGTAATATCACCGTGCGAAATAGTGATCATTTTTTATTTAATAAAATATACAAACTACCAAATAAAATACTGCTCAAGGCACAAGCATTATCAATTTACAAAATGCTCTTTAATAGTTTATTAAGTTTTTGAAATGTCGAAATTAGACTTAAGTGCAGTTTTGCTTATATTTTACACTTAAAACCAATATTCTCCCTGTTTTCAACCCTGATTAAGCCATGTTTATAAAAAAAAGTCGATAAATTAAACAATGAAAATGCACATAAAAAAAGCATCCTTTCGGATGCTTTAAGTTCTAAATTTCTTCTTGTTGCTTCCCAGCTTCTGCTTGTATTTGTCGATGCGCTTCATTCAAGTAATCATCTGATTGCATTTCCAATAAACGTGAACGCGTGCGTTCAATTTCAAAGGCCAATTTATCACCAGAATACAGGTCAATAATCGTATCTTCTGAGGTTAAAATCAGTTTTACTCCACGGTCATAAAATTCATCGACCAGATAGATAAAACGACGTGTCCCTTCAGAAAGATAATCGGTCAAATGCGGAACATTACTCACCAACACAGTATTATAAATATTTGCAATTTCGATAAAGTCAGCAGGACTACGTGGTTTTAAACACAGCTCTGAATACTCACACCATAAAACATCTTCAGTATGCCCGACCGTTTCTACAATACGATTATTAATAATAATCGGCTCATCTGAAATGGTTTGAGTTTGTGTCAATGCACTAAAACGCTGTGCGATCCAACGTTGGTGCTCATGTGTTAAAGGAGATTTAAAGAGTTGCGCTTGTTTCAAAACACGTAAACGGTAGTCCACGCCTGCATCTACATTTAAAATCACACACTGCTGTTTCACCATTTCAATGGTTGGAATGAAACGATCGCGGTGAATGCCGTTTTTATATAAACCATCTGGCGCAATGTTTGAGGTTGCCACCAAGGTAATGCCACGTGCAAAAAGCTTTTGGAACAAATCACTAAGAATCATGGCATCCGTCACATTCGAGACGAAGAACTCATCGAAACAAATAACCACTGCTTCTTTATAAATTTGATCTGCAACCGCATCTAAAGGGTTACGCTGACCTGAAAGCTTGTTGAGCTCACGATGTACATGTTGCATAAAATGGTGAAAGTGCATCCGTGTTTTACGACGAAACGGAATTGAGTCATAAAACTGATCCATCAACCATGTTTTACCCCGGCCTACACCGCCCCACATATATACACCACGGGGAGAAGTTTGACGACGGAAACGACGGAATGCTTTTTTAGATGCCTTAAAACGTTGAATTAATTCATGCCAAACGCGATCCAACTCATGAACGGCCTGAGCTTGTGCCTCATCAGACATGAACTGCCCAGATGCTAAGGCTTGAGCATAACGCTCTGCAGGAGATAAAGGACTGAATGCGGTAGGTGAATTAAAATCTGACATATCATTTAATACTGTTTTTAGGCTATATCAATTATAGCGGAGTGGAAAAGTTAATATATAACACTTTGGCATAATTATGCTTAGGCTATTTCCCATATTGTCGTGGACTGTAACCAAACCACCGTTTAAATGCATGATTAAAGGCTGCAGGCTCCGAGTAACCCAATAACTCTGCAATCATTTCAATGGAATATTCCTGATATTCCATCAAATGTAGTGCACGGTCTTTCATTAATTGCTCACGAATTTGTTTATAACTGCTATTTAACTGTTGCAACTGGTGTCTTAAGGTTCGCTCTGGCAAATTCAACGCTTGTGCAGTTTCAGCCATGGTCGGCAGTAAACCGCGTTGTAACTCCAAATAATCCTGTACCCGCTGAATCAGACTCGGTTGCTCTGCCGTTTCTTCCAAACGTTGTAATTCCGCCTGACATTTTCCTGCATAAACGTTAAATGTCATCAAATCTGCTGAAGGAATTGGTACATTTAAAACCCACTCATCAAACCAAAATTCAGCTTGCTGCGTACCAAAACTCACTTGCTGACCATAAACCTGCTGATAGAGCACCAGTTTTTTCGCATCTTCAGGTCGTGCAATCGGTAATGTAATTCGAATCTCAGGCATCTCCAGCCCAATCATCTTATAAATATCTTGTAAAAACTTATAGGTTCCCGCTATTTCAGAATGTGCACGCAACTGTCCCACAGGGGTTTGCAAGTCTCTCGGTAGATAACACAGTGCGACTTGATCATTTTGTTTTTTCAAACCCAATAAGCCACTCAAATGCGTCAAACTTTGATAACGAATACCTTGCTCTAAAGCGGTGTGTGTCGTTGGACTGGTCATCAATAACATCAGTAAAGGGCCATATCCTGCCAAGACATAATGCTGACCAATGAACAAGCCTTGCTCAGGCTCAATATCCTCTGCAATGATTTTCAAAATATCCCACTCTAGAGCAGGATGAATGATCGCATTCGGATCAAGCGACTCCACACGTAAGCCAATGCTTTGTAACTTTTGATCGACTGCGACTCCTGCTTTACGCATTCCTTGAATCAAATACATCAAGCCAAGTACAGAACGTTTCATAATCAATTAAAAGCAAAATATTGGCCTATGTTTTACTACAGCCACCTAGCGTACAACAATTGCCGAATCTATCAATTTTCTTGTCAGGGCTATCATAGACCTTCTGGATAGTTGCTCTACAATAAAGTAAAACAAAAAGGAAAAACAAATGCAGGCAGCAAATTCAACACCCCCGCAGGTAAAAATCGCCATTATTGGTGCAGGCTTTGGTGGCTTAGCGATGGCTATTCGCCTTTTGCAAAATAATATTCGTGATTTTGTAATTTTGGAAAAAGCCAGTGAAATAGGTGGCACATGGCGTGAAAACCAATATCCGGGCGCTGCTTGTGATGTACAGTCACATCTCTACTCCTTGTCTTTTTCACCCAAGACCGACTGGTCTAAACGTTATGCTGAAGCACCTGAAATTTATCAATACATGCAAACACTTACCGCTGAACATCAATTGCAGCCTTATATCCGCTTTAACACCGAAGTGTGTGCTGCACATTACTTAGACAATCAGTGTTTATGGCAACTCACCCTTAATCAAAATGAAACTCTGACCGCTCAATTTGTTATTTTCGCATCTGGTCCACTGCATGTACCGCAAATTCCGCGTATTTCGGGTATCGAGAAATTTAAAGGCAAAGTTTTCCATTCATCACAGTGGGATCATAACTATGACCTCAGCAATAAAAATGTTGCCTCTATTGGCACTGGGGGTAGCGCGATTCAATATATTCCTGAAATTGCAGAAAAAGTGAAGCAACTCTACGTACTACAAAGGACAGCTGCATGGGTTATTCCTCGGGATGAACGTCGTTATTTACCGATTGAGAAAACACTGTTTAATCGATTTGATTGGTTTCGAAAAATTCATCGAGCTCGTCTGTATTGGACAAATGAATCTCGTGTAGTTCCCATTATGAAACCAAAGGTCATGAAATATGCACAAAAACTAGCAGAAGCGTATATTCACCATCAAGTCAAAGACCCTGAAACCGCAGATAAGCTGATTCCCAACTATATTATGGGTTGTAAACGCATCTTGGTCTCCAACAAATATTATCCAAGCTTCAACCGTAAAAATGTGGAGTTGGTTACCAATGATATTTTGGAATTAACTGAGGACAGTATCATCACCAAAGATGGAAAAAAGCGTCCTATTGATTGCCTCATCTATGGCACAGGGTTTGTGACTGACCCACGTATTTATCTTAAATCCTTTAGCTGTACAGGGCTGAATCATGTTGAGCTTACAGACGCGTGGAAAGATGGAGCCGAAAGCTTCTATGGGATTAGCACCAAAGGTTTCCCAAACTTATTTCAGCTTTTAGGGCCCAATACAGTCTTAGGTCATAACTCGGTTATTTTTATGATTGAGTCACAAGTAAATTACATTCTACAGCTCATCGAGATGGCACAAAAAACCCAATCTCAAGCAATCGTTGTGAAAGCAGATATTCAAGACCAATTTAATCAGCATTTACAAAGTCAATTTACAGATACCATTTGGCAATCTGGCTGCGTCAGCTGGTATCAACAAGCGGATGGGAAAAATTTCTCTTTATGGCCCAGCTATACATGGAAGTATTGGCTAAAAACACGAAAAGCCAATCCAGCAGACTATCGTTTTTTAAATTCTAAGCAAGATAGTCAAGCAATAAATTAAGATCGCGGTCATAATAAGTTAGTATTTTTTCACACTTTATTTGACATGCAATCGTTTTGGTTGATTTTTCAGCTTCTTATTTGTTTAGCACTTGGATTTGTTTTGGCGCGTCGTTTACCCAAATGGCTTGAACGACTTGCCTTTCAAATCCTGCCCTATTTTACATATATACTCTTAATTGCAATTGCGATTGAGTTTTCAACGACTTTGCATAGCATTGCCGAACCTTGGCAGATACTCAATCATGCAGCGCTTTTAGCAGTTATGACCAGTATCGGTGCTTTCGTCTGTTGTTACATATTATTTAAACTTTTGGGCTACCAACCGAGTCATGGCAAAGTATCCATGAGCCTTGTGAGCAAGTCATTAATCAATATCAGTTATGCATTTATCGCACTGGCCTTGGGTTATGGCTTGGCAGAGCTATCTTCAGGTTTCGGCTATACACTTCATATCAGTACATGGAACTTGTTACTGGTTTTCATGTTCCTGATCGGGCTTGATTTGGCCTATTCACCACTTGATCGCTCATGGTTGAACTGGAAAATACTGCTCGTTCCACTTGGTTGTATTCTGGGTTCAATTATCGGGGCGTTTGTAACGGCCTATTTTGTGCCGAGCATTCAACTAAAAGACTTGATTATGTTATCTCAAGGTTATGGTTTCTACTCCATGACTGGCATTGTGGTCACAGAGTTAAAGAATGCACATTTAGGCAGTATTGCACTGATGAATGATTTGTTCAGAGAAATCTTTGCGATTGTGTTTATGTATATCATTGGCTGGCGTTACCCCCGCTCTGCGATTTCATCTGCAGGTGCTACAGCAATGGATGTTACACTACCGATGGTCAAACAAGCCTGTGGGAATGACTTTATTCCACATGCCATGGTGAGCGGTTTCATCCTGTCAGTTTTGGCACCAATTGTCGTCAGCGTATTGGCTGCACTATAAAGCGTAGCGCTCTATTCAATGCTGTCTTTTTATTTTGCTATTGCCACTTCGCTCACCAACAATTCTTTTTAAAATTTAATCCATAAAAAAGCCTTTCGAATGAAAGGCTTTTTAGATTTCTAGTCGCTTAAAGCGTCGCTAAAATATCTTTGAGCATCTGACACGGGTTTGCAGACTGTGTAATTGGTCGACCAATCACTAGGTGTGTTGCACCGTCTAACATTGCTTGTTTTGGCGTTACAATACGCTTTTGGTCATCCGCACTTGAACCCTCAGGGCGAATGCCCGGCGTCACCAAGGCAAACTCTGAACCCAAAGCCTCACGCAGCATTTTTGCTTCTTGCGCTGAACATACCACACCATCTAAACCACTGTCTTTAGTCAGTTTTGCTAGACGCTTGACTTGTTCAAATGGTTCAATATCCAGACCAATATCGGCTAAATCTTCACGTCCCATCGAGGTTAACACCGTTACTGCAATTAGTTGAGTGTTATAGTTGCCAGCCTTTAAGCGCTCAACGCAGGTTTCCATCATTTTACGGCCACCTGAAGCATGGACGTTTACCATCCAAACACCCATATCTGCAGCAGCACATACCGCTTGCGCAGTCGTATTTGGAATATCGTGAAATTTTAGATCTAGAAAGACTTCAAAGCCTTCACCATGTAAAGCTTTAACAATAGATGAGCCTTCATGGGTAAATAATTCTTTACCGACTTTTACACGGCATAATTGAGGGTCTAATTGCCCAGCAATCGTCATTGCGTCATAATGACTTTTTGCGTCTAAGGCAACAATAATACTCATGGGGAGACCCTTCAAACTCACAAAATTATGGCATTATACGGATTAAGCCCAAAACGACCAAGACTATTTTTCTAAAAACTATTTAAAATTCAAACTAAGTTCTTTATTCATATACTTTTTATATAGTTATCAATATATTAAAGCACAATAAAAAACGCCTTTGATTATATATCCAAAGGCGTTTAAATCAAACTTGCTTCAATACTTCTAAGATAAAAATCTTAACAAGTATTGTGGCTTAAAGCGGTGTAGATGGACGATCATTAGGATTGATATCTAACACCGTTTTTTCATGTCTTGTATGTGCTGCAGCTTCAGCAGCAGCCAGCTGAGCGGATTGAATCTGCTCTTTACGAAGGTGATCAATGTCTTTACGTAGTCGCTTAATTTCCCAACCTTTCTGGAATACACGAAATACCTGAACACCAATTAACAAACCCAACACAATCCCTAAAGCCATTGTCAATAATAACAATAGACCTAAACGCATTGCTGGAACCTGTATAAACAACAGATCAACGGTTAGCTCAGTTCCGTTTTGTAGCACCAAAGCTAGGCAGTAGCCAAACAGTACAATTAATAATGCGAATAATACGTAACGCATAAGCACCCCAATAAATTTTATTCGCCTGCAGTCTCGTTTACTGCATCACGTAATGCTTTACCTGGTTTGAAATGTGGAACAGCTTTAGCAGCCACTTCTACCGACTTACCCGTTTTAGGATTACGCCCAACACGAGGCTCACGGTGATGGAGTGCAAAACTACCAAAACCACGAATTTCAATACGATTATCTGAAGACAAAGATGCAATCATTTGATCAATCATAATCTTAACAGCTTCTTCCACTAATGGCTCTGCTAAGTGCGGGTTTTTAAGAGAAATACGCTCTATTAAGTCAGACTTATTAAGTGCTTCAGTAGTCATCTGCGACCTCTTTAATTATCAAGCTACCTTGTAGATAGATTGATAATAACCTGTTTAAATACAAAACGGTAGCGTAATAAGTGAATACTACGCTACCGTTTATTGTATTTGTGTAAAAAGTATTAGTTAACTTACATTAACAATACAATTCAAACATCTACTTAGTTGCCCATTTGAGCTTTGATCAAATCACCAATAGTCTTAGGACCATTGTCTTGACCAGTAGTTGCTGTCTTCAAGTTAGCAACTGCTTCTTTCTCTTCAGCTTCGTCTTTCGCTTTGATAGACAAGTTGATAGAGCGAGATTTACGATCTACGTTGATGATTTTCGCTTCAACTTCTTGACCAACTTCAAGGAACTTAGTTGCATCTTCAACGCGGTCGCGGTTGATTTCAGATGCTTTAAGAGTCGCTTCAACTTCGTCAGCTAACTTAAGTGTTGCGCCACGAGCGTCAACAGCAGTTACAGTACCTTTTACAAGTGCACCGCGTTCGTTAGCAGCTAAGAAATCGTTGAACGGATCGCTGTTCATTTGCTTGATGCCAAGGCTGATACGGTTGCCTTCAGCGTCTACAGACAAGATAACCGCTTCAACTGTGTCACCTTTCTTGTAACGACGGATAGCTTCTTCGCCTTGTTCGTTCCAAGAAATGTCAGACAAGTGAACTAGACCATCGATACCGCCTGGTAAACCGATGAAGATACCGAAGTCAGTGATTGACTTGATCGTACCTGAAACTTTTTCACCTTTGTCGTGGTTCTTAGCAAACTCTTCCCATGGGTTAGCACGAGTTTGTTTGATACCAAGAGAAATACGACGACGCTCTTCGTCAACTTCAAGAACCATAACATCAACTTCGTCACCAATCTGAACAACTTTAGATGGGTGGATGTTTTTGTTAGTGTGGTCCATTTCAGAAACGTGTACTAAACCTTCAACGCCTTCAGCGATTTCTGCAAAACAGCCGTAGTCAGTTAAGTTAGTTACGCGAGCTTTAACGATTGAACCTTTAGGGTAACGGTTCATGATCGCTAACCATGGATCTTCGCCTAATTGCTTAAGACCTAAAGATACGCGGTTACGTTCTTTGTCAAACTTAAGTACTTTAACAGTAACTTCTTGACCAACTTCAACAACTTCTGATGGGTGCTTGATACGCTTCCAAGCCATGTCAGTGATGTGAAGAAGACCATCAATACCGCCAAGGTCAACGAATGCGCCGTAGTCAGTAAGATTTTTGATAGTACCAGTAACTGTTTGACCTTCTTCAAGCTGAGCAAGAAGAGCTTCACGGTCAGCTGAAGATTCAGCTTCCATAACAGCACGACGAGATACAACAACGTTGTTACGTTTAGCATCAAGTTTGATTACTTTGAATTCTAACTCTTTACCTTCTAAGTGAGTAGTATCACGAATAGGACGAGTATCAACTAAAGAACCTGGAAGGAACGCACGAACTGGACCGATGTCAACAGTGAAACCGCCTTTAACTTTACCAGAGATAACACCAGTAACGATTTCGCCGTCTTCAAAGATTTTTTCAAGTTTAGTCCAAGTTTCAGCACGTTTCGCTTTTTCACGTGATAAAACTGTTTGACCCATGCCGTTGTCAAGCGCTTCAACAACAACATCAACAGTGTCGCCAACTTGAACTTCAAGTTCGCGTTGTTCATTTAAGAATTCAGCGCGGTCAACAATACCTTCTGATTTAAGGCCAGTGTCAACTGTTACCCAATCAGAATCGATGTTTACTACAACGCCTTGGATGACAGCACCCTTTTCAACGTTGAGGTTTAATTCGCTTTCTTCAAAGAGGGCTGCAAAAGATTCGGTCATGATATACCTGATAAAGTCAGCGGTCTTGGATCAGACAAGGCCGGTTTAGTTAAGCGTCTACATAGTCCATTTTGAACTGATCAAGCTATGCTTCTGCTGAATATAAAAATTCGTTAGTTTGCTAATTGCTTATCGATATAAGCCGTCATAAGCTGAAATACCTCATCAATGTTCAATTCAGAACTATCAATAATGTAGGCATCAGCTGCTGGTCTGAGTGGAGCAACTTCGCGCTCCATGTCACGTTTATCACGCGCCTCAATATTAGCTAAAATATCGTTTATTTTAGCATCCAGCCCCATACCCTGCAACTGCTTTACTCTGCGTTCAGCACGAGATTGGGCTGAAGCGGTTAAATAAATCTTGGCTTGAGCCTCTGGAAAGATGGATGTGGCCATGTCTCGACCATCTGCAACCAAGCCTGGTGCTTGTGCAAAAGCATGCTGGCGATCGACCAGCGCAGCTCTAAGCTCAGGAATTGTTGCAACTTTTGATGCAAACTCACCAACTCGCTCAGTTCGAATGGTTTGACTAACATCCTCACCATTGAGCAAGACTTGTGTGTCTTGTGCAGAACTTAAAAATTGTATGTCTAAATGTTTAGCAATTTCGACACACTGACTCAGTTCGCTTGACAAAGCATCCAACAAATCTTGTTGATGCAATGACAGGCCCAACAAGCGATATAACGCTCCCGAATCAAGTAAATGAAATTGATAATGGGCTGCTATTTTCGCAGCCAGTGTGCCCTTACCCGAACCACTTGGACCATCAATTGTGATTATTTGAACTGTCATTGCTTACCCAAAGTTTGTTATACAGATTTAGCGAGTTTCGAAAAACCTAGTTTAATCGCAGATTTAAGCTGTGCAAGGATTAATTTACTTACAAAAGGTGCACGTGCCTGTAATTCAATCGTATAGGTTACTAAAGTTTTATTCGAGTCAATCGGCTCAAACTCAATAATACCCAAATGATGTTTGATGAGTGGATTTTTAATAATCTTGTATTCAATACGCTCATTCACATTCATTAATGTAATTTGCTCTTGTAGTGGTTTAATTGGACCAAAACCCATACGACGCACAGAACCAAGCCCATCCGGACGTTCTGGATCTGCTGAATCTTTCACTCGCACCACTTGAACTGGTGCAAAAGCGACGTTATAGGTTGAGTGTTTAGAAAGTAAATCAAACACCTGCTCTACGGGTGCATTAAATTCTTTTTTAATCTGAATATTGTTCATGGTGGTTCCAGCGCTTTATTTGACAATAATTATTGTCATTTCATTTTACATGAAATTATTATTTTACGAATTCATTCATCCCTTTTCTTGTAGACGGGATAGTCGCTTTTGTTCGCGGCGCATTTTAAAAAAGTGACTGAGCTGCTGTGAGCATTGCTCATGTAAACAACCCGACTCAACCAAGAACTGATGATTATAATAACCCGTTTCAAATAATTTACGTGCACTTATAAGAGAACCCGCTTTCGGCTCTGTCGCACCAAATACCACTTTTGAAACGCGTGCATGCACCAAAGCACCTACACACATGGTACAAGGCTCAAGCGTCACATACATGACCGCATCATCAGGTAAACGATAATTTTGTGTATTTTGGCAAGCATCGCGAAGTGCTTGAACCTCAGCATGCGCGGTAGGGTCATTTAGCGTAATAGGCGCATTAAAGCCCGAACCAATAATTTTATTTTGACTCACAATGACTGCCCCGACCGGGACTTCACCTTTTGACGCTGCAATAGCAGCCTGCTCTAAAGCAAGCTGCATCCATTCACTATCTATTTTTAAAACATCAGTCATAAAGATTAGATTACATCGTAATGTTTAAGGAGTTCATTCCAGCTTTCAATGCTCGTTGTTGGTGGATTACCAGCGAAAATACCCTTTAAGCTATTACTAGCCCCTTGTTTCCATGCTGGTGACAAGTCTTTATCCACTAAACGCGCACGCACACCCTCAACAAAGTCTGCATGACGAATTTTCCAGTCCGAAATTTGGGTTTCAAGCTCGAACACTTCATTCCAAGAATGAACCTGCTTGCCCCACTGCCATAGCAACCATGTTAATGCAGCAGTTGTTGGTGAGCCTTTTTGTAAGTTCTCACTGGCTTGACGAAGCCAATCGCTACGCGCATCACTTAAACCAACAATAGCATCATAATCATGCTCGAAGTTCACACCACGACATACACTATGAATGACATCCAAAGAGTTCTGTAATGGACCTGGGCCTACCGGACGATGCATACTGTTTAATGTGTCATCAATGGCTCTAAAATCACCTGCTGGATAATGACTCCAGTCTATATTGATAACTTTCTCAAGCACCGTATTACGCTGCGCATCACAGATGTGTGTTGCCCAACCAATACCATATGCGCCCGCAGCCGTCATGATTGAACCCGTTAAGCCCGTGAACAAACCAATTGCCCCACGATCCGCTAAGAAACGCGTTGCACCCACATCTGGGTACAAACCAATATTAATTTCAGGCATCGCTAATCGTGAATGCGGCGTCACCAAACGGAATGGCGCTGCCATAAAGAGACCCAAACCGCCACCCATGACATAACCTTCACCCCATACCAAGACAGGCTTAGCATAGTTGTGTAGTAACAAATCTAAAGCATATTCTTGCTCAAAGAATTGATTGGCTGTTTCAACTTCATCATTAATAACCAGTTGACGAAGTTTACGTACATCACCACCCGCACAGAATGCTTTTGGTGTGGTTGAATCCAACCAAATGGCTTTTACTGCGTCATCGCAATGAAAATCTTGAAATACTTCAAATAAAGCTGAAACAATCGTTTCATCTAAAGCGTGAAGTGATTTTGGTCTATTCAGACGAACAATGCGCCAACCATTTTTTGCTTCTTCTACAATCAAATCTGGATGGTAGTTTTTAGAAACGGGAGAATATGTCATGCGTCCAGCTGCCAATCTATAGGCTCAATGCCATGTTGTTTAAGATAATTATTGGATTTTGAAAAAACTTTGCAACCGAAGAATCCACCACGGTTTGCTGCCAAAGGTGACGGATGTGCCGCCTTTAACACCAAATGCTTTTCTTGATCAATCCGTTGTCCTTTCCGCTGCGCATATGCTCCCCAAAGAATAAAAACAATATGCTCGCGCTGTTCATTTAAAACATCAATCACATGATCGGTAAAGTCTTCCCAACCTTGTTTTTGATGAGATGTGGGTTGACCAGCTTCAACGGTTAATACACTGTTTAACAGCAAAACTCCTTGCTGCGCCCACCGAGTTAAATCCCCATGTTTAGGAATATCAATTCCTAAATCTTTATTTAACTCATGGAAAATATTACGTAAAGATGGTGGTAAAGCAAGCCCCTTTTGCACAGAGAAACTGAGCCCATGTGCTTGATTCGGTCCATGATATGGGTCTTGTCCGAGTATTACCACTTTTACATTCGCCAAAGGCGTCGTATTAAATGCATTAAAAATCAGCGCATTTGGCGGATAAATCACTTTATTCGCTTTTATTTCTGTAACAAGAAACTGCTTTAGCGCATCCATCTTTGTACTAAGCAAAAAGTCACTTAATCCATGTTTCCAACTGGCATCCAGCTGAATTTTATCAAGCTTGGTTTGCTGTTGTTCTGTTAAAGACATACTTGTGCCTTATTCCCTTACTGTATATTCTGTGACAAATTTCACAGTTTGACTTGTAATTCTACATTCGGATTGTGAAATTGGATACCTTCTTTTAATTTGGTATACATTTCAGTGTCCGCCCATTCCGCTTGGATTTGTTCTGAAAACTCAATCTGGCTTAAATCTAAAAGCCCCATCTGTGTATTTTCAATATCTTCAATAAAACTCTGCGCATAGCCCGTATCGGTCTCATGCACAATCACCGAGTACACTTCCACATCGCCTTCACCGTTTTGAGTCACGGTCGACGCAAGTACTTGCTGTGCAAGATAAAAGAAAATACGTGAAAATTGTTCAGCCGATGGCGAAACAGGTAGCGACACCCAACGTGCACTAAAGGTTTTACATGCTAGGATATATTCTGGATCATCGTTTTGCCAAAAACAAATCGCATGATCAAAAGAGTCATAAAGGTCTTTAATCACCCCTTTCAGCAAGCCAAAGTCATAAACCATTTGACCATGATCTAATTTCGATGCTTTGAGGAGTAATTCAACTTTATAACTATGACCATGAATGGAGCGTTTACAACGATCCGATGTACAGTTGCGTACAATATGGGCATTTTCAAACTTAAATAACTTACGAATTAACATATGCCGTAATGCAATCAAACTTTCTGAGAATTGACTTTAATTATAAAGCAAAAGTTAACCTATGCTCATTTATTTTATTGTTCAATCCAATTGGTAAATCATATCAGTCTTATATTTACCCTTTAAAACGGTGACATGCTCCGATAAGCCACATATACCGCTTGATCTTTTCGCACCAAATCACTACTAAACTGACGCTTACGCTCATTCAGCAACACTTCAATTCTGGCTTTAAAATAGTTCGATTGAACTCCGAGAAAATCATTAACAGCAGCCCGCTGAGCCTCGTCTACTTGTTTAAATGGATCAACCTCCCACAGTTCATTAACATTGGAAAAATGCTCCAAATTGGCCTGTCTTTGCTTTTGTAAATTTTGAATAGCAGATACATCCAGCTTAGGATCAATGCTAGCCAACACCAGCGCAGGTGCAGTATTTATATTCACCTTTAATTCATTATTCGGTAAAGCACTCACATAAGGTGCAATCAGTTGATAGTTGCGCCCCTCAAAACCTCGTACCAATTTCAACTGTTCAACATTATAAAAAGTACGATTTGGCGCCAAGTAACCCTGAGCTAAACTTTGATAATAAGCAGATTCAGCACCCATCGGCCCACTGACTTCATCATCTTCATCCTGCCAATCAATCACTGCTTCTGAAAGTTGCGCAGGCAACCCAACACGTACCAATAGCTTTTCAAACCAAAGTTTTGCAGCCTCATTCGGCTTTTTATCCGACTTAACTAAAGCATTTAAATTAAATTTTCCTGACTCATCTTCTAAACGTCCAGAAACAAAACCATCTTCCACTGGAAAAGCAGGCATAGGCTTTGCCCACGTTTCTTGTAGATGATCAACCTCTGCTGCATTTTGAGCATCATCCACCAATAACTCAGAAAAAAAAGCTTCAGCACTTTTTGCATATAACAGAGCTTGGTTTTGTCGCATTAAATAGGCTGTACTCTCTGCGGTATTGCGCTGATGTTTCGCAATCGTAGCCGCAAGGATGGTTGCTAAAGCCACCATCACCAAAATGGTGATCAATGCAATGCCATGCTGAGAGCGCTTCAAAACATCCACCTATTTACAACGAAGACATTTAAGGAAAAATGATTTTGCATAGAGTCCGTGAGTTTCATATCCTGCAACTTAATTTTTTTGTTTTAAAAAGTCTGTATTTAATAAACTAAACACCCATTCATAACTCACGTCATTGACGGTGAGGTTTATTTTTAAACCGCGCGGTAGTATTTTTGCCTGAGTCACATCATTTTCACTCAATGCTACCTCAGGCCATTGTGCCATTTCATTGGGGTTAAGTAACATAATTTGAAATTGATCAACTGAATCAAGCAAAACACTGGTTTCAGGTTGATCATTACCTGTTTGATTTAAATTTTTATATTTATAACGGTACAGTTTTTTTTCATCTGCTTTATAAATATATTCAACTCGCTCTTCAGGCGGTATGCCTTGCATTAAAGGATCAGTCACGCCAGTTTTACTAAAGGTCAACTGACCATTTTGCAACATGACTGCGGGTTGAACCTGCCCCGCAACATTGGCAGTAATTGGTACAATTTGCACCGTGTCACGTAACACTTGTTGATATGCTTCTTGTAGTTGACCTAAGCGCTGTTCATGTTGGGTATTACGCTCTTTAATCTTGATCAGATAATCAAAAACCTTCCAACCCAAAGCTGAAAGCACAGCAAAAATCGCGATTGCCACCAATAACTCAACCAAAGTAAAGCCTGAGCGTTTTGTCATGGTTGGCTTCCATCACGATGGTTAAAAAAAACTAAACTCGTAACACCCGAATCTACTTTTCCAGTTTCAGTATTCACCAAGCTCACCTGTACATTGACGCGTTGCACATTAGTACTAATCGTTGCTTGCGCTGATTTATCAATTTGCCAAGTTTCACCTTGTTGGGTGATTTGTTTAGAGGCCGTGCCTTGTAGCCAATCACGATTGATTTCCATCATCGAAATTTCATTCAAGGCAACAAATTGTGCCTTGGTACGCAAGATGGCGTGGGCTGTAGACTGAGTATATTGCATACCCACTTTGGTTAAAGCGACCGCTGCTGTAGCAAAAATAGCCAGAGCCACCATCACTTCCAGCAATGTAAATCCTGAGCGAGGATTAATGAAATAATATTTCATCCGAGCGCAAGCCGGCAGACTATTCTTTAAATCTTTAGCTCGCATTTATTTTACCCAAATGATCAATTTCAATTTCTGCACCCACGGGCTCATTGGCATAATAAAATTGAATACGAACAGGTTTTGCTTCGCCATTCCCCAACCAAATCAGTTTAGGTGCACTCTCTTGGGTTAAATCATCGTTTCGGGCTTGGGAAACATCATAGTCTAAGGATTGCACAGCAAAAGAAACATTTTTGGCTAACACTTGCTGCGGGAACTCATTATATTTTTGCCATTTTTGATGATTCAGCATTGCATTATTTTGTTGTTCTGTGGGTATGGTAAATTGAGGATTTTTATATTCAACAACAGCATAAGAAAAATCAGCCACATCGGTCGCAGGATGAACCTCTAGTGCCAAAACACGTGCTTGATCATTTGCCTCACGTGCAATTTTCTGTACATCCATGATAAAAAAATCACGGGCTTGCGCTGCTTTACGTTGATCGACCCCATTGATATTCAACATCACCAATGACGCCATAATGGCCATAATAACAATAACCACCATCAATTCAACCAGTGTAAATCCTTGAATCCTTGAAGGTGGTTTCTGTTTCATACATCCTATCCGCTAAGCAAGATATCCTGCTGCGCCCGTTTGTTTAGGCATCGCCAGAGCTTGGTCAATGTAGGCCACGCGCAAAGTATCACGAGAACCCAAATACCGTTGATAAAAACTAGAGTTCAAAATCGCAGCTGCACCATGCGTTAAAGACCAAATAGATGCCAAATAATCACGAACTGTCATTTGACTTTCTATTGACTCCAAATACCGCTCGGTCATACGGATAATTAAACGTAGACGTTGCTTTCGAATTTGATAAAGCTCAGTAAATAAATGATAGATCCCAACACCCGTTGTCGATAATCGCTCTTCTATTTGATGAAACAACACCGTGCGTTCAGGATGATGCAAATGGTGTAACATAAAAAAAGCCAGATGTTCAGGGAACTGCTTATCTGTATCTTTAATCATTTCAAGCAACATCTGCTCATTACGAATAATGAGCAACATATACAGTTCATCTTTACTTTGAAAATGCTTATAAAGTGTACCTTTTGCTAGATCTAATTCCGCAGCCAATGCATCAAGGGTCATTCCTGCTTCGCCATTTTCTAAAAGTAACTGTTCAGCCACTTGGAAAATTAACGCTTCTCTTGCTCGAAACTGAGCCTGACGATCCATTTTCACCCTAGTACTCTCTTATACACTTTTATCGTTTCAATTTATTTACTTCATGTTGAGAAGGTTTTCAAAGTTCTGTGTTGTGATGAACGCCATCTCTTCTAAGGACTTATCATATACATCTGCCAAGGCTTTGGCTACATAAGGTACGTACTTTGGCTCATTAGACTTTCCTCTATATGGCATCGGGGCTAAATAAGGACTATCCGTCTCAATCAACAAACGATCTAAAGGAACTTGCTTCGCCACATCACGTAAATCTTGCGCATTTTTAAAAGATACAATTCCTGAAAATGATACATAATAACCACAGTCTAAGACAGCTTTAGCCGTTTCCCAGTCTTCTGTAAAACAATGCAAAATTCCATGGGTCGATTTTTCGGCACGAATAATATCGACAGTATCGTGCTTGGCAGAACGGGTATGCACAACAACTGGTTTTTTTACGGCTTGTGAAGCATGAATATGTCGTGCAAAACAGTCTTTTTGCTCAGCGATAAAATCTGTACTATGAAAATAATCGAGCCCAGTCTCACCAATTGCCCAAACTTTTTCAGGCTGCGCCAACTCAATTAAATAGTCTGTGGTCGCACGAGCCATGGTTTCAGGGTCTTCACAAGGATGCACCCCGACGCTATAGCCCACATCATCATGCCGTGCCGCAATTTTTGCTAGCTCAATATGATCATCAAGATCAACCGAGATACTCATAAAGCGATGAACGCCCGCTGCACGTGCTTGCGCTAATGCTAAATCCAAATCCCCATCATAAGGGGTTAAATCTAGCATGGTTAAATGGCAATGCGTATCTACAAACACAGGCGTTTCCTACTTCATGTACTTAATTACATAGTGTAACTAGTTCGCCCTTCAGACTTAAGACCTGCAAGCAACTTTTCCGCTTCTGATTTGTAATAAATCCCTTTCTCCCCAGAAAGTTGAATACCAAATCCTTGCAGTTTGATTCCATTTTGCTTTTGCGAGATCCAAATCACTTTACCTGTTAGAGGAATTTTCTGTGCTTGCTCTGGCAATGTTGCCAAAACAAAGACTTCCTCCCCCATTTTTACAGGTTGCTTGGATGGAATAAATAAACCACCACCAACCACAAAAGGCATGTAACTTGCATATAACGTTGCTTTATCTGGAATATTGGCTTGAATGATTCCGCCCATACGTGGTTGCATAAAATTCCCCTGTTTTAAACATCCATCAACCGAATGCACAATTGGTCGAGCACTAAATTAGTTTGTACGTTTTGTTCAATATATTGTTTTGACTGTTGCAACTCGGCGTAAATTGAAAACAAAGTTTCAAGTGAATACCGTTCTGCCAGCACACTGAAATCCAAATCAGTGTTTTTTAATTGCTGATTTAGCTTGACACAAATCAAATCTGACAACAAGTACTCAAACATTTGACTAAAATCACTAAATGTAAGCGCTTTATTCCACTTGGTCGCAATTGCCATCGGCATATTTTTATCCATCACCAACTTTTGCCAATCTTTTAAAAATTCAGCACGTTGAGGAATCCATTCACTCTCGGACAATGTAATTGCCTGCAACGGCATATGATTGGACAAATTCATCAACAAATGTTGCTGTGCCAAATCGCTATGGGACAAATGCTGATTTAAAAATTGCTCTGCTTGCTGTTCATTTATGCGATCCAAAGCAAAATGTTGCAAACGACTGCGAATGGTTGCAGGCAGTTTTAAATAATGATCTGCCAATAAAATGATAACAACACGATCACCTGGTTCTTCAAGCGTTTTCAATAAAGCATTGGCTGAAGCTGTATTTAAAGCTTCCGCTGGTTCAATAATGATGACGCGCCAACCATCTACCGTTTGCTGCACAAAAGGCAGCAGATCACGAATTTTCTCAATTTTGATCTTGGCATTTTGTTTCTTATTGTCTTCATCGGTAGTGATGTGCACATAATTGGGGTGTGTATCCGCCTTTAACCACTGACAACTCCCACACTCCCCACAGGCCAAATGATTTGGCTGCCGCTTCGCACATAAGACCCAAGCAAGAAACTGCTCAGCAAAAATCTCTTTACCACAACCTTTTTTGCCATAAAACAATAAGCCATGACCAATATTGGGAAATCGCGTGGTTAAAGTTTCCCAAACATTTTGATGCCACGGATAAATCTGCTCAGGCAGCGTTTGTTTCATGTAGACGACCTAAGTTCTATTATGCAAAATAAGCCACATCCATGGCATTTAAACGATCTAAATCTTCTTGTGTATCCACACCCGGTGGTAAGTTCGCTTCTGCGATATCAATGGCAATATGATGTCCATTCTCCAAAACACGCAGCTGCTCTAAGCTTTCGAGCTTTTCAAGTGCACCCATATCCCATGTCACATACTCTTGAAGTAGTTTCACGCGGTAAGCATACAAACCCAAATGACGGAAGGCTTGATTATGCAACGTTTGTTGCACTTGCTTTGCAGCATCTCGGTCATATGGAATAGTGGCGCGACTAAAGTAAAGTGCTTGTTTGTACTTCGACATTACCACTTTAACAATACTGTCACGTTTAAATTCATCTAAATGCTGAATTGGTTCGCACAAGGTCGACATTGAACAATCGGCTTGTGACTCTAAAAGTTGCGCGACTTGCTTAACCAAAGCTGCAGGCAACAAAGGCTCATCACCTTGAACATTCACAATGATATCTTCGCTGGCCCAGCCCTTAATTTTTGCCACTTCACTTAGGCGGTCTGTTCCCGAGGGATGATCCGCAGAAGTCAACACCGCATCCACACCTTCAGCCATGCAAAGATCATAAATTCGCTGATCATCCGTTGCGACGCAAAGATCATCAAAACCTTCCACTTTCTTCGCCTGATCAACGACCCGTAAAATCATTTCACGGCCATGAATTTTAAGGAGTGGTTTTCCAGATAAACGTGTGCTTGCGAAACGTGCAGGAATAACAATATGCTTCATAAAAGACCTTAAGAAATTTCAATACCTACAGCGGCGAGCTGTTGATGTAAGGTGTCATAACACGCCGTCGATAACACTGCATCGACAGGAACAACCCAAATATCACGGGCAAAACTAGGATTTTGTTTGAGCAACGCTAAAATTTTCACTGCATCTTTTTCAGTGGTAATAATGGGATTGGCATCGTCAAAAACCAAATCCTCTAACTCATATTCATAATGATCGGCAAACTCATGACACTGGAACTGCTGCACCCCCATACGCTCTAAAGTACGATAAAAGCGCTGCGGAAACCCAATCCCCACGACCGCATAAAAATCATCTTGCGGATTGAAAGCTTTTGCTTCAGTACTGTTCAACAAATAAGGCTCTGCAACTTCTAAGTGCATGTGCATAGTACGAGTAGGATGATCTGCATGCTCGATCACTATGCCTTGATCCAACCTAGACTTTGGCTCTCGTAAATAACCTTCGGGCAATAACTTTTCATTGCCTAGTCCACGATTATTATCTAGGACAATCCATTCAATTTGGCGACTCAATGCCCAATGTTGAAGCCCATCATCACTAATGATCAGATCAATGGGATAGTGAGATAAAAGCAGTTCAATACTTTCTTGGCGATTTGGACCCACCGCCATCGGCACATCAGTGGATTGCACGATGAGAGTTGGCTCATCACCTACATTTTCAGGCAATGAGTTGAGATCCACCATAGTCGGAAATGGGCCTTTGGCACCATAACCACGACTGATCACACCCACTCGAATATTCTTACTTTGCAGATAACTCACCAAGTGAATGAGCAGAGGGGTTTTACCACTCCCACCCACGGTAATATTACCAATCACCATGACAGGTACAGGAGCCGTATAGGCTTTTTTAATATTGCACCGATACAACTTACGGTTTAGAAGAAAACCGCCTCGATATAACCAAGACAACGGACGAAGCACAATTAACCACTTTGCCTGTGAGTTCCAAGCATCCTGAATAAACTGTGCACCTGACATGACTTAGTTTTCCTCAAAATTACGCTGATGGAGCTGATAGTAAGCACCCTGCTTCGCAATCAGTTCAGCGTGTGTACCTTGCTCTACTATACGCCCTTTATCCATCACCACAATACGGTCTGCATTTTCAATAGTGGATAAACGATGCGCAATGACAATCGTGGTACGATCCCGCATTGCAGCATCGAAGGCACGCTGAATAAAATACTCTGATTCATTATCAAGCGCGCTGGTGGCTTCATCTAAGATCAATACAGGCGCATTTTTCAAAATCGCACGAGCAATGGCTATACGTTGACGTTGGCCACCCGATAAATTAAGGCCTTGCGCCCCCAACTTAGTGTTGTAGCCTTGTGGTAAAGCCATAATAAAGTCATGTGCATAGGCCGCTTTTGCTGCTGCAATTACCTCTTCATCAGAGGCATTTTCAAGCTGACCATAGGCAATATTGTCACGCACAGTGCGGTTAAATAAAACCACTTGTTGATTGACCATTGCCACTTGGGTACGCAGACTATTGATTTCAATATCGTGAATATCAATACCATCAAAGAGGATTTGGCCCGAGGTCGTATCTTGGAAACGCACTAACAAGTTCACCAAAGAGGTTTTACCAGCGCCAGAACGCCCCACTAAAGCAATCGTCTCACCCTCTTTGACACTCAGATTAAAATCATGCAGCGCTTGATAACCATCCACATAAACTAAGTTCACATCTTTAAAGTCGATATTACCTTTCAGTACTGGAGTTAAAGTCCCAGTATTTTTTTCTTCAGGCAAATCTAAAATTTCAAAAACTGAATGTGCTGCAGCCATACCCCGTTGAATTTTTTCATTCACATCAGTCAATGCTTTAATTGGCCGACTCAACATACCTGCTGCAGTAATATACGCCACAAATTGACCCGCGCTGGTATCTTGTAGAATTTCTGGGCGTAGTGCGATCCACATCACAATACTCAGAGCAATTGACATAATCAACTGTACAATTGGACTATTGAGCTGTTGCACAACCACCATTTTCAAACCGCGTCGTAAATTCTCCAATGAGGTATCTTTAAAACGTTGTTGCTCATACCCTTGACCACCAAAACCTTTTACCACCAAGTGACCATTGACCGTCTCTTGTACCACGTGATTGACATCACCCATGGTATCTTGGACTTGAATAGAAAGCTTACGCATGCGCTTTGCCGCTTTACGGATAAGTAAACCAATCAACGGTGCAAAAATCAAAATACACAAGGTCAGACGCCAATTGCTATAAATCAGGTACCCCAACAATGCAATGGTGATTAGGCCTTGTTGAACAATAGTTTTTAATGATTCTGAAGATGCAGCGGTAAGCTGCTCCACATTAAACATAATCTTCGCAGTGATATGACCACTATTATTATCTAGATAATACTGTGCAGGAAGACGCAATAATTTTGCAAAAACTTCTTGGCGAATATTAAAGACCAAGTTTCTAGAAATGACCGCTGTAAAGTAGCCTCCCATGAACAAACCCAGCCCACGAAAGAACATTACCACAACAACCAAAATTGGGAACAATGTCGTAAAACCTTGATCACGGTGTTGAATCGCTTCAATAATTTTTTCAAGTAATTTAGCGACAGAAACTTCTGTCGCCGCATTCATAGCAAAACCAATCACCACAAGAATCGCTACGCCCCAATACGGTTTTAAATAGCTCAGTAGACGTAGATAAACTTTTAAATCGTGTTTCACTAATAACCTCGAGAAGGCACTTTGGTACTAATATTGATATTTACAAATCCCAACTGACCTGCCACATCCATCACACGGATCACATCCTGATGGGTTGCTTTTGCATCCGCAGCAATCACAAACATTAGATCACGACGGTCATTGGAAATCTGTTTAATTGCGGTATTTAATTCTGAAACATCTTTCGATGCAATAGACTGACCATTAATTGAATAATGCCCAGTGGAATCTACCACCACTTCGATTTTATGATCAAATGTTTTCGGTGGAACACCTTGCGCATCAGGCAAGGTTAAATTCATACGACTAAATTGATTGAAGGTGGTGGTCAGCAATAAAAACACCAAAATAAATAATAAGCAATCAATCATTGGTGTAAGGTTAATATGAACATCTTCAACTTGTGAACGTTTGAATTTCATACTTCACCTTAGCTCGCTTGCTTCACAACAACATCATCATGGTTTTCAAGCACAGTTTCTGTTTGCTTATAAAATAAAGCCGCATGAAATAAAGTCGATTGTTGTTCTAATTCAGCAACATACTCTTGAACTAACCGCTGAAAATAACGATAAGCAAATAATGCGGGAATCGCAATGAACATTCCTGCCGCAGTTGTAATCAGTGCTTTAGAAATCCCCGGAATCATCAGTGTTGGATTACTACTATTCCCAATATCAATCATTAAAAATGACTCGATAATCCCAAGTACCGTTCCCAATAATCCTAAAAGAGGCGCGACAGCACTCAATGTTCCCAAAAAATTGATATTTTTTTCAAGATAACCAATTTCCTGAGAAGCAGTTGCTTCCATCTGCGCACGTGCAAACTGTTCACCTTGTGCCTTACTTTGGTAACCAACTTCCAAAATACGACCCAATGTCGTTGCCTGTAAATCCTGATTTTGTTTAAGTTTAGGCAAAACCATTTGTACGCTTTGCGCTGAATTTAATAGCAAATCTTTCGGTAAAATAGTGGATTTCTTCAAGCGAATCAAACGCTCTAAGCTAATCGCAACAGTAAAGATCGAACAGAGCACAAGGGGCAGCATAAGCCACCCACCTGCTTTTACCAATTCCCACATAACACTTCCCCAAGTATTTAAAAATAGAAAATAAAATTATTCAGCTAAGCAAATATTCAAAATACCATCTAACTCATCGAGTGAATGATAATGAATCGTGAGCTTGCCTTTCCCTTGTTTATTATGATCAATTTTGACATTTGCACTAAAACGATCTGTTAAGCGCTGTGTCAATTGTTGAAGATCTGGTGCAATTTCCGTTTTTGATTTTTCTTGTTTCGGCGTATTGAGATCACGAACATATTGTTCAGTTTGGCGAACAGATAAACTCTTCTCTATCACCAATTCAGCGACTTTCAGTTGATCTTTTCCTTTCAAAGTCAAAATGGCACGAGCATGTCCCATGTCCAGCAAACCTTGTTGCATAAAGTCTTTAACTTGCTCAGCTAGACTTAATAAACGCAGCAAATTACTCACTGTAGTACGCGCTTTGCCTACCGTGTCTGCAATTTCTTGATGACTTAAACCAAACTCTTCATGGAAGCGCTGTAAAGCCATCGCCTGATCAATCGGATTAAGATCTTGACGTTGAATGTTCTCAATCAACGCCAGTGCAATTGCAACTTGGTCTGTTAAATCACGAACAATGGCTGGAACTTGCGTTAAACCGGCAAGTTGAGCCGCACGCCAACGACGCTCACCCGCAATAATTTCATAGGGGTGCTTTTCATTATCAATTGGACGAATCACAATCGGCTGCATCACACCGTGTTTTTCAATCGATGCCGCTAACTCTTGTAAGTCTTGCTCATTAATAAAACGACGTGGCTGATATTCACCACGTTGTAATAGATGCACATCAATTTGTTTTAGCTGACCGTGATCAAGAGCTTGTGCTTCAAGTTGTAATTTCTCTTTTTGAATGGAACCGAGTAAGGCATCTAAACCACGACCTTTTGCCAGTCCACGTTTTTTAACGGTCATGCGTTACTTCCTTTTTTCACTTTGCTTTTCTTAATCATTTCAGCTGCTAAATGTAAATAAGCAACTGCACCCTTCGAGCTTTTTTCAAAATAAATCACTGGCAAACCATGCGCAGGTGCTTCAGCTAGACGCACATTACGTGGAATGACTGTGTCATAGAGTTTTTTGCCAAAGTATTGTTCTAATTCTTCAGACACATCACGTGTCAGCGCGTTACGTGCATCATACATGGTGCGTAGAACACCAATAATTTTTAACTCAGGATTCAATGCTTGTTGAATGCGATCAATAGTCTGTGTTAAATCTGCCAAGCCTTCCAAAGCATAGTATTCACACTGCATTGGAATCATCACACCATCCACCGCTGCCAGCGCATTAACCGTGATCAAGCTTAAGCTTGGCGCACAGTCCACAATGATGTAGTCATATGCTTGTTCAATTTCTTGCAATGCGTCACGCAGAATAAATTCACGCCCTTCTTGCTCAGCAATCGCAAGTTCAACGCCTGCCAAATCACGGTTTGCACCCAAGACCTTATAACCCACTTCCGCCTTGGTAATCGCAGTCTCTATAGGCACTTCACCCAGTAAAACATCGGTCACTGAATACAGTAGGTCATTTTTTTGAATGCCTGAACCCATGGTCGCATTGCCTTGCGAGTCCATATCAACCAATAAAACCCGCTTTTTAAGTACTGCTAAAGATGCAGCCAAATTTACTGCGGTTGTGGTTTTACCTACACCACCTTTTTGGTTCGCAATCGCAATAATTTGTGCCATGACCCGCCCAATCCTTTGAATTTTTTTAGATACGTTTTAATAAAAGTAAGTGTCGTTGTTCGTCCAAACGTGGAACTTTTAACGCAATAATGTCACAGCTAAATTCGTTTTTGAATGCTTCAACTTCGTCATGCGGAACCAAGCCTTTCATAGAAGCAATAATGCTGTCTTGGTGCATATAAGGCTTCGATGCATTGATAAAATCGGTTAAAGAGGCAAATGCACGACTGGTAATCACGTCAAACTGACCCAAATCATGGATGCTATCTTCATTTTCAACACGCGTTTGAACTGCAATTACATTGGTTAATTTTAAGTCTGCGATAAACTGTTTTAAAAAACGAATTTTTTTACCATTGGAATCGAGCAAAACACATTGGCGCTCAGGTTGGCATAGAGCAATAATCATGCCCGGCATACCACCGCCTGTACCAATATCTAGCAAACGACCTTTCGGCAAATCTTTTAAAATACTTAAACTATCTAATAAATGCTTCACCAGCATTTCTTTAGGATCGCGAATCGCTGTTAAATTGTAAGCTTTGTTCCACAGCACAAGTGCGTCTTGATACTTCAGCAATAAATTTAATGCTTCTTCACTCAAATCTAAGCCAAGCTTTTGACTACCTTGCTTTAAGTCTTGAAAAAATGGATGCATAAAGAAGACATCTCAATAAAATTAAACTGAAGTATACCGATTTCTCAGCCGTGGAACAGTAGCTAACGCTTAGTGATTATGCACTTAAACGTACATACCTTGACGAATCTGTAGATCTAGATCACTTAATCGCTCAGGTGTGCCAACATCCACCCATGCGGCTTGCATTTTCCCGGCAGAAACTTTTCCAGCAGACATCGCTTCTTTTAGCAATGGAGCCAGTGGACGCTTACCTGCTTCTAAACCCTTAAACATCTGTGGGTGAATAACCGCAACACCACTATAAGTCAGTGCTTCACCTGACTGCTCTTGTTCAAAGGTATAAGCACGCCCTTGATTTAAGATAAAGTCGCCTTTGGGATGTTGTGTCGGATTGGTTACAAATATCAGATGCGCAAAATCTTCTCCCAAATCGACATTGAGCAATGATGCAAAATCAAAAGTGGTCCACACATCGCCATTCACTAAAATAAACGGTTCCGTCCCCAAAAGTGGTAGAGCATTAATAATACCACCTGCTGTTTCAAGCCCCTCTTCTTCACGCGTCCAACGAATAGTCACTCCAAACTGCGAACCATCGCCAAGCGCGCCAATCAATACATCGGCCAACCATGCAGAATTAATCACAATTTCTGTGACCCCAATTTGCTTGAGTTTTTCAATATGCCAAACGATCAGTGGTTTGCCACCCACTTCAAGCAGAGGTTTCGGTTTATAGAGTGTTAAAGGACGCATGCGGTTGCCAAGCCCCGCTGCCAAAATCATTGCTTTCATGCTGCAACAACCTCGTATTTGCCATATTTTGCTTCAAATTTCGGCATCACTTTATCGCAAATAAATTGCATGAAAGGTTGTAGTTCTGCATAAGGTTTGCTTTCTTCAAGTAAATACCACATCACACGTGGTAAATCTTTCAAATAACCTGATTTTCCGTCACGTTCAAATAAACGCACAAAAATACCCAAAATCTTGATATGACGTTGAATCGCCATCAAGTCAGCATCTTGTTTAAATTGTTCAAAGTCACGACCTTCTTTTGCCGATGCAGGTAACAAGTCATAAAACACTTTAAACCAACGATAAACGCGCTCAGGATTCCATTGCACATACGCATCACGTGTAATTGAGATCAGATCATAAGTATCTGCACCAATCACAGCATCCTGAAAGTCAATCACCCCCTGCTCTTGCTCATCTGCCAAAAGCATGAGATTACGACTATGGAAATCACGATGTACAATCACTTGAGGTTGAGCCAAAGCAGCATTGGCTAAAATTGCAAATGTACGTTTAATCAGCGCAGACTCATCATCAGTGGGTTGAATCTGTAAACTTGGCAATAACCAATCTGTCAATAGCGACATTTCAGTGATTAACTTTTCATAAGAATAAGCCGGGAAATGACCTTCACCATCAATAGATTGCAATTGAATCAACTGCTTAAAACTTTGCTCATAATGCGCATCGACAGTCTTATCATCGAGCTGTGTAGACAGTAGCACATCGCCAAAATCCTCAAGCAATAAGAAGCCTTGCTCCAAATCTTTCGCCACAATATGTGGTACACGAACACCGTTCGTATCAAAAAATTCATCAATCGTCACAAAAGGCACACAATCTTCTTTTTCTGGTGGTGCATCCATCAGCATAAATGTTTTATTATTCAACTTGATTCGTGCATAACGACGGAAACTTGCATCGCCTGCTAAAAAGTTAATTTCAAATTGATCTGAACCAAGTACAGATGAAATCCATGTTTGTATCAATTGTTCACGTTGTGTATTCATTTGCGATAAATTCTAATACAGGCTGAGTTTTTAAAGTGCTAAGTGTAGCCACTTATCAACTTTTTCTCTATGATGCGACAATAATTAATTGCGTTTTAAGCATACTTGGTAAATGAGACACATGAAGCATCAGTTTAAATTTAATCCTTTAGCGACTGCGATATTTACCCTTCTTTGTGGTAGCTCAATCACAAGCTATGCTGCAATACCAACCACGTCTATTTCAGACGAACAACAATCGCTAAAACAAGCACTACAAGAGAGTTATCCTGGGCAAAAGTTTTTCGAACAATACTATGTCGATAAGTCATCTCCTGAAGCTCAACAGCGCCAAGGTCGTTACTTAAGCTCCGCGTATTGCCAAGGCACATGGCTAACCCCTGTAAGCCCTGAAACCAAAGCTGCTGACGCAGCCAATGCGACATCTACCATTACAGCGGACTATGGTCACTACAACCCACAAGGTGACTCTGTTCTTGAAGGTAATGTCCTGATTGATCAAGAAGGTCGTCAAATCCGTGCCGATAAAATTACCATTGACCAAACCCAGACCTTTGCCAATGCTGAAGGTCGTGTGCAAATGGCGCAAAGTGGCTTATTAGCGCAAAGTGACCAAATCAATTACAACCTAAAAACTCAGCAAGGCGATCTGAAAAACAGTTTCTATATTTCAGAAGAACAACATGCGCATGGGCGGGCCGACCAAATCCTACGTGAGTCACAAACGACCACTACGCTAAAAAATGCAACTTATAGTACCTGCCCACCAGAGCAATCGCCAACGTGGAAAATCCAAGCAGACGAAATTAAGTTAAATCAAGAAACTGGACGTGGTGAAACACGTGGTACAAAACTTTATGTTAAAGATGTACCCGTTCTCGCTGTTCCTTATTTCAACTTCCCGATTGATGACCGTCGTACTACCGGTATTTTGACACCAAGTTTTGGCTTCACCAATGATGGTGGTGTCGAGCTTGCAGTGCCTGTTTATCTCAACTTAGCACCTAACTACGACGCGACTGTTACGCCGCGCTATATCAGCGACCGCGGCCCAATGTTTGAGGGTGAGTTTCGCTATTTGACCGAAAACTTTGGTTCAGGTCAAATTTGGGGGGGGTACTTAGCTGGTGACCGAAAATATGACGATGAAGACCGTAAAGATTTGCACTTTTTACATAACTGGCAAATCAATGAACAGTTCTCAACCAATCTTGAATATAACTATGCTTCAGACAAAGACTACTTTACTGACTTAAGCAATAACCCAAACACCAAAACAGACTTAAACCTGCGTCGTGCGTGGGAGTTAAACTATAAAAATGGAATTCCTGGTCTAAAAGCCCAACTGAAAGTTGAAGACTTCCAAACACTAGACGAAACCACCCCCTACGTTGACCGTCCGTATGCGCGTTTACCACAGTTTTTACTCAACTATAAAGCGGGTAATGCACTGGGCTTAGAATACGAGTTCAACAACGATACGGCTTACTTTAAAAAGGACTTTGGGACTATCGACGGCGATACCAACGATAGCTTTGAACCAAGCGGCACCCGTGTCTATAATGACTTTTCTGTACGCTATAACTACCGTACACCGTGGGCTTTCGCCATTCCTGAAGTATCTATTCGCAATGTGAACACATTCTACGATCAAGACACCATCAATGAGTTTGACAACACCAACCGCTCATCGAATGACAAATCTTATGTTGTGCCACAGGTGACTTTTGATGCAGGTTTAACTTTTGAAAAAGAAGGCACTTTCTTACAGACCTTAAGCCCACGCATGTTCTATGCCTACGCACCCTATAAAAATCAAGATGGCGCACCAAACTTTGACTCTGCAACAGCATCGATCAACTATGATCAGTTATTTAGTGCAAATCGCTTCTATGGCCATGACCGTCTAGAAGACAATAACTTCTTGTCACTAGGCTTAAGCTATAGCCTATTTGATACGGTGGGTCTAGAGCGCTTAAAAGCCAGTGTGGGCCAAAGCTATTATTTCGAAGACCGCCGCGTAACGCTTGACCAAACAGCAGATGTCTTTGACAGAGAAAATCACTCTGGTCCGATTGTCAGCGTATCTAGCCAGCTCTCACAAAACTTTACCCTCGGTGCAAACTCAGCATGGATGGCAAATGGCGATAATGCGCAACGCGACTTACAACTTTACTTTACGGGTGATAAAGGCAACCTCTATAACGTTGGCTATTTCTACCGTAAAGAAATTGCAGACCGCCAAGAACATTACGACCAAGTAGTTGCATCTTTTGTACAACCGATCCATAACAACTGGCGTATTATGGGCCACGCTCAATATGACTTAGACAACAATGTCGCTCGTGAATACCTCCTTGGTGTCAATTACGAGTCTTGCTGTTGGGGGATCTCCGTTTATGGTCGCGAGTACTATAACGACTTGGATGACGTCAATGCTGCAGGTGTAGAACCTAAACGTGCAATTATGGCCGAAATTACGCTTAAAGGCTTAGGCGGACTCAACAGTAAACTTTCATCATTACTAGAAAATCGTATTCTAGGCTTTAACAATATTAATCAGACTTGGACAGACCGTTAATGAAGACAAAACAGTTCAAACAATTTTTTAAAGCGAGTGCTTTGGCTTTAGCTCTCGCAACCGCTATTCCAACTTTTGTACATGCGTCGGATGAAGTTGTTGCTGTTGTCGATAACAGTGTCATTTTGAAGAGTGACTTAGAAGCAAGTATGGCTGAGCTCAAACATCAACTTGAGAGCCAAAAGAAACAAGTCCCACCAGAGCAATATTTGGCACAACAAGCATTAGAGCAACTGATTATTCGTCAGACTCAGCTTGAACAAGTGAAGCGTTACAACATTCAACCTGATGAAAAAAGCTTGAATGAAGCGGTTTTAAATGTTGCAAAACAATCCGGTAGCACAAGCCTAGAAGCATTCCAACAAAAGCTCGATAAAATGGCACCCGGAACCTATGCTTCTTTGCGTAGTCGCGTTGCTGAAGATTTAGCCATCAATCGTTTACGCCAGCAAATCGTTACCTCTCGTATCCAGATTTCAGATCAAGATGTTAAAAACTTCTTAAATACCCCACAAGGTCAAGCAGCACTCGGTAACCAAGTGCATGTGCTACATGTGCGTGTTTCAGGTGACAATGCTGACGCTGTGGCGAAGCAAGTTAAAACGGTACTAGCAAACGACAACGATGTCGCTGCAATCGCTAAAAAGTTCAGTACTGCTGGCACCAAAGTTGAAGGTGCAGATATGGGCTTTAGAGCACTTTCTGACATCCCTAGCGAGCTTGCAGCACGTGTGAGTCCACTCCAAGTGGGACAAACCACAGATTTAATTACAGTGCGTGATGGTGTACATCTTTTAAAATTAGTTGAACGCAAAGGTGCTGAGCAAAAAGCGATTGTGCCTCAATACAAAGCACGCCATATTTTGATACAACCGTCTGAAGTGGTTAGCCCTGAAAATGCTAAACAAATGATCGAAAGTTTGTATAACCGCGTCCAAAAAGGTGAAGACTTTGCCGTTTTGGCTTCCACCTACTCTAATGACACAGGTTCAGCACGTGATGGCGGGAGTTTGGGTTGGGTCAGCCCAGGTGTGATGGTTCCTCAGTTTGAAGAAACCATGAAAAATACACCGGTAGGTCAAACCAGTAAACCTTTCCAAACCCAATTTGGCTGGCATATTCTTCAAGTGACTGAAACACGTCAACAAGACATGACTGCTGAATACCAAGAGCGTATGGCACGTCAAATTTTAGGTGAGCGTCAATTTGATGCAGAGCTTGATAGCTGGTTACGCGAAACACGTAACAGAGCTTATGTCGAAATTAAAGATCCTAACTTAGATCGTAAGAACAACAAGTCATAAGTTTAAACACATAAAAAGACCAGTATTCATACTGGTCTTTTTTTTTGCTTGGACGAAAATTAAAAATTAGACATAAAAAAAGCCTCTCATGTGAGAGGCTTTTTTAACAATTAATTAACGATTATTTTCGTCATCTTGAGTGTCTTCAAATTTTGATTCGCCATCAAAACCAGTCGATTGGCCACTGAAGCCACTTTGACCACCGAAGCCACCTTGACTACCAAAGCCACCTTGACTACCAAAGCCTCCACCTTGACCACCGAAGCCACCTTGACCACCAAAGCCACCTTGTTGACCACCAAAGCCGCCTTGTTGACCACCGAAGCCGCCTTGTTGACCACCGAAGCCGCCTTGTTGACCACCAAAGCCGCCTTGTTGACCGCCAAAGCTACCTTGTTGACCAGCGCCAGCAGGTGCACCAGCTGGACGTGGGTTACGTGCAGGAACAACTGTAGAAATTGCATGCTTGTAAACCATTTGGCTTACTGTATTTTTTAATAAAACAACATATTGGTCGAAAGATTCAATATGACCTTGTAACTTAATACCGTTTACAAGGAAGATAGAGACAGGAATACGTTCTTTACGGAGAGAATTTAAGAACGGATCTTGCAAAGTTTGACCTTTAGACATGTTATAACTCCAAAAAAATTTAAAAATCAGCGCAAAAAACTATCTTTATTTTTCAATTAAAAATTATAAAAAAGATAGTAGCTAAATTTTGCTTTATCCGTAGCAGTTTCGCAAGTCTTCTTGTGCCTGCGTGATAGTAGAATACGTTGTAAATTTATGTGCCTCTTGCAAAGATCTTAACCAAGTGTATTGACGTTTGGCAAGTTGTCGTGTCGCAAAAAGTGATTTATCCTCCATTTCATGTTGTTTTTCGACAGTTTTATCTCCTTTCTGTAAAAATTCGAGTGCTTGTCGATACCCAACTGAGCGCATAGAGGGTAAATTTTCATCTAAATCGTATTTTTTCATAAGTGTTTCCACTTCATTCAAAAATCCGATGTCCCACATAATTTTCAATCGTTGTGCAATTCTTTGGTGCAATTCTGCACGGTCTGGCATCAAAGCATAATTATGAAAATTATAGCGATAAGGCACATTTTTAGGCTGTTCAGCTTGAAGTTTAGTAATGGGCTGCCCTGTCAACTTGTAAACTTCTAAAGCCCGAATAATACGTTGTTTATCACTCACTTTAAATTTTTCGCCCGCCAGTGGATCCACACTGCATAATTCCGCATAGACCGCAGACCAACCCTCACTTTCACCTTTGGCTTCTATTTCAGCACGAACAGCATAATCTGCACTCGGTAAATTGCTTGAAAGGCCTTCTAAAAGTGCCTTGAAATAGAGCATAGTTCCACCCACCAAAATCGGGGTTTTACCTCGTGCATGCATATCATCAATTAGACCACATGCATCTTCAACAAAGTTTGCAGCCGAGTAGACTTCTAATGGGCTAATAATATCGATAAGGTGATGTGGATATTGCAGTAACTCTTCTTTGGTCGGCTTTGCTGTACCAATATCCATATCCTTAAAGACCAATGCTGAATCTACAGATATCAGTTCAAAATTCCCTTGCTCATAGAGCTGACATGCCAAAGCAGTTTTACCACTTGCAGTTGGCCCCATTAAATTGATGACCGGCAATTGAGTTGACATGTACAACTACTCTCCTCGAGCAAAAAGCTTATCTAGTTGAGCCAATGGAAACGCACGCCAAGTTGGGCGACCATGGTTACATTGGCTGGCAAATTCAGTTTGTTCCATTTGACGAAGCAAAGCATTCATTTCAGAAAGACCCAAAATGCGATGGGCGCGAACAGCACCATGACAGGCCATACCCGCTAGAATTTGATCACGCTTTTGCAGTAAGCCCTGCGCTTCATCATTTGGATCCAAATCGTTCAGTAATTCAGGTACCAGCGCCTCAAAGTTGGCTTTATGTAAAATCGCAGGCACACCACGAACAATGACCTGCTCATCGCCATATTGATCAATTTCAAGACCCAAACGCGCCAATTGATCTTTGAGCTCTTCCACTCGCATAGCTTGCATTCGCGTGATATTAATCACTTTGGGAATAAGTAACTGCTGAGAAGTCCAAAACTCTGGTTTATCCCACGCTGACTTCATTTGCTGTAGCAAAATACGCTCATGCGCTGCATGCATATCAACAATAATCAGCCCTTCTGTATTTTGAGCCAGCACATAAATACCATGCAATTGTGCAATTGCAATTCCCAACGGATGTTCATCGACTTTTGGGCTTTGCACTGTAAAATCAGCCAAAGGCTGAGCTTGATCAACACCAGATGATGTATCACGTAGAGGTGCTAAATAGCTTTGCAAAGCATTATTGAGCTGTTGTGAGCCCTGATAGCGTGAAGGTTGCGCCGAATAATGGACGCCTTGCGGTTGATTTGAACTAAAGTCAGTAAGCACATCCGATGGGGCTTGCTCACCAGTTTGTGTAGACTCAACACGACGATGCAACTGCAAAGGCTCTTGATAACGAGGCTGCACAGACATCAAAGCTTGATTCTCTGCAATCTTCATGGCATCAGATAAATCTGCGGTTGCCGTTTGAAACTGCGATAAAGTCTCTTTGGCATAATGACGTACAAATTCATGTACTTCACGTTGATTCAAAAAGCGAATTTCATGTTTGGTCGGATGTACATTGACATCAATATTTTCAGGGTCTACTTCCAGAAAAAGCAAATAACCCGCATGCTGATGTCCATGCAAAATACCATCATAAGCCATACGCAGCGCATGAGAGATGGTTTTATCTTTAACAATTCGACCATTCACATAAACATACTGTAAGTCAGCCTGAGCCCGCGCATCGGAGGGATGTCCCAACCAACCTGTTAAACGCATGTTGATGCTATCTGCATCCATCCAATAAGCATTTTCAGTAAATGTGCGCCCTAGCAACTGTTGTACGCGCTGAAAACGTAGCTCACCACTATCTGCAATCGGCAAGTTCAGTTTGATGCTTTGATTATGTTCAAGCACAAAACGAATATCGAAATGCGTCAGCGCTAAACGTCGGACGATTTCCTCAATATGACCAAACTCTGTGCCAGGTTTTTTGAGGAATTTTCGACGTGCAGGCACATTAAAAAATAAATCTTGTACCCGAATATGCGTACCTTTCGGTGCAGCTACAGCCTGAATCTCTTGATGGTCAAATGCAGTTCCATTGACTTCAACTTGATAGCCAATTCCATCATCCGCTTGACTACTGGTTAAGGTTAAACGCGACACCGCTGCAATAGAAGCCAATGCCTCTCCGCGAAAGCCTAAACTGACAATTGCATGTAAATCTTCAGCGGTTTTGATTTTACTGGTCGCATGGCGCATCACCGCCAAAGGGAGATCTTCAGCGTGAATCCCTCGACCATTATCCATGATTTCAATTAAAGTACTGCCGCCTTGCTCTACCCGAATAATCAGCTCTGTCGCACCTGCGTCAATCGAGTTTTCAAGTAACTCTTTGACCACAGACGCTGGACGCTCAATGACTTCACCTGCTGCAATTTGGTTGGCTAGAGCAGGATTCAAAGTATGAATACGACGTATCTTTAAATCATCACGCATTGTTTAATTGGCTCTCTAATGCTTGTAATAATGCTACTGAATGGAAACTTAAGGTAGCAGACCGTGTCAGTTCATCTTCCGATTTTTGGATATCAATAATTAAGTCCGCCTCAGGGATCTCATCGCCCCCTTTAGACGGCCATTCAAACAAAAACAATGCATTGGGCGTTTCCAAATAGTCACGGATACCCATTAACTCCAGTTCATACGGATCGTTTAAACGATACAAGTCAAAATGGAAAATATCACGCCCTTGAACTTGATACGGCTCAACTAAGGTATAAGTTGGGCTTTTCACGGAACCTTGATGACCTAAATGCTGTAAATAATGGCGTGTTAGCGTAGTTTTACCCGCACCCAAATCCCCAATTAAATACACTACACCCGTCGTAAAATGCTGTGCCAAAATTTGCGCTAAATTTTGGGTATCTTGTTCATTATTGAGCGTTAAATTAAATGAATACTGCATAATACTCACGACAAGTGACAAAAGAACAATTATGATAGCACTGGACTCACAAAATGCCCAAGCCACAAGCTTTAAATCTCGTATTTAACTGCGCCAACCGATTACATATTGCCTGCACATCATGCTCAACATAAAACCTGCTGAATTTTGTCCTCCCACGCTCAATGGCGTGAGCGCAAGTAAAGTGTTCCTACCTAAATTAAAGCCATCACCACACACCGTATTGGCTTATTTATCTGACCAATTTCCGCATATTGAAGCAACTGAGTGGCAGCAACGTTTTCATGATGGTTTGGTCTATGACGCTGTAGGTAATATCCTCCATACAGATTCGGCATATCTTGAAAATCAGCATGTGTTTTATTACCGTTTTTTAGCGCACGAAATTGAAGTGCCATTTCAGCATGACATTTTATTTGAAAACGATCATTTCTTAGTCGTGGATAAGCCGCACTTTTTGACCATCAGTCCAACGGGGCAATATGTCCAACAAACCCTATTGGTGCGCCTGAAAAAACAAACAGGTATTGAGCATTTAACGCCCATCCACCGCCTTGACCGTGAAACCGCTGGCTTAGTGATGTTTTCCAAATGTATTCACAGTCGAGGGCTGTATCAGCAAATGTTTGCAGATCGACAGGTTCAAAAAACCTACCATGCGATTGCACCGTTTAACCGTGAACTCAACTTTCCACGCATAGTAAAACTACATATGCAAAAAGGTGAACCGTTCTATACCATGCAAGTCCTAGACAAAGCACCGAACAGTGAAACCGAGATCTTGCTTCTAGAGCATGATGCAACATGGGCAAAATATGAGCTTAAACCCGAGACAGGCAAGCAACATCAACTCCGTGTACACCTCAATTTCTTAGGCCTGCCGATTAAAAATGATCCGTTCTATCCTAAAGTTGTACATAAAGCCGACGATGATTTTAGTCAGCCCTTACAGCTCTTAGCCAAGCATCTTTCATTTAAAGACCCAATAACTCAACAGCTTATGCAGTTTAGCTCCAATCTTGAATTGACATTGTAATCTTCTTGTCATTACAAAATAATTTAAAATTCCATTGTATGAATATTGAAATTACAATGGAATTGATTAAAATAACTTCTACCCTTAAGTCGTTAAAATTATTTAAAAAATCATGAGAAAAACAGAAGTCTATCAAATTCGACTCGATTCCCAAGAAAAGAAACAAGCTTTTGCAGTGTTTAAACAACTGGGAATTACGCCTGCGCAAGCCGTTCGTTTATTCTTCAAACAAGTGGTTTTAACCAAATCCATCCCTTTCTCAATCGAAAACCAGAACATCAATATTGAACAACTGATTAAGCTACGTAAACTCAAGCAAGAACAAAAAGCGGTTGAACACATCACCAGTGCAGACTCAACTGCAACCAATGATTTATTTGCAGATGATGAACATATTGATCTTTTTGAGGAATTAGCTGCAATCTTGGGAGAAAGTGACAAAACTTAACAGTGTTGCATTTCTAAACAAATTTTAGAAATATCCCTTTCAAAACTTAGGTATGCTTCATGTAAACATTATAAATACAGCATGGAGTAATACATGATCGTTAGGCGTGCCACTTTAGAAGACTTAGAAAAACTTGCTGTATTATTTGATGAATATCGCCAATTTTATGGTGCATCGTCCAACCTAGCGCTTTCCCAAAAGTTCCTTAAACTTCGCCTTGAAAACGAACAAAGCGTCATCTTCATTCATGTCAAAGACGATGTGATTACAGGTTTTGTGCTGCTGTATTTAGGTTTTTCTTCTGTGGCCTGCGCAACTTACTATATTTTAGATGATGTTTATGTTTCTCCACCGCATCGTCGCCATGGCTCAGCAAAACAATTGATCGATACCGCGATTTTGTTTGCAAGACACGAAAAAGCCATTCGTATTACGCTTGAAACGCAAAAAAATAATTATCAATCCCACAGCTTATATGAAGCCATGGGCTTTGTAGCGGATAATGAGTTTAAGACCTATCATTGCTTTCTATAGCATTCAGCGTCTAAAGACCTTCACTCTCAAGATCATTGCGTGTCTTGGCTAAAGCCACTTGTTCTGCATTTAAATAGATCCAATGCCCTTCGACTAAATCTGGTATCCCCGTTAAGTCGAGCGCTCCAATTTGCTGACGATGCAAGCTCTCAACTTTATTTCCCACTGCCGCAAGCATACGTTTCACTTGATGATATACCCCCTGATGCACGGTCATTTGTAGTTCACATTCAGCTAAGCGTTTTACATCTGTTGCAGCAAAACTCCCTTTTTCATTTCGCAGTTCAACCCCTTGCTCCAGCTGTTGAACTTGTTCATCTGTAACGGGGTCGGCCGTTTGCATCCGATACACTTTTGCCACATGTTTTTTAGGGTGTGTCAATGCTTGTAAAAACTGACCATCATCGGTGAGTAACAATAAACCAGTGGTGTCTTGATCTAGACGACCTACACATTGAATGCCACGATTCAAGAGCACATCGTCAAACAAATCAAAAACACTAAAATGATGTGTCGCCTGATGTGAACATTCATAGCCTTGAGGTTTATTTAAGGCGATATAGACTTTTTCGCGGTATTCAAAGCTCTTCCCATGTACCTTGTAGTTCAAAGCATCCAATTTGAGTTTATGTTTAGGGTCAGTAATGATCTGCCCCTCAATTTCAATGGCTGCATTTTTAATCAACTGTTGGCAATGCTTTCGCGAACCAAATCCTTGCGACTGCAACATTTTTTCCAACAGCATCAGCACACCACATTTTTAAATAAAGGCTCATTTTATACTGAAATACAGGAACATCAATCAAAGGACTCGGATCATTCGGCAGAGCGGCTAAAAAAACGTTACAATGCACATGTTTTTTTGACCAGCCTCCCCCATATGCCGAACTTAGATTTGAACCTGATCGTCCTCCTGATCCTACTGGCTTGCGGTATTTTCAGTCACAATTCTGCAGTAACCATTGCTGCGGCAGTCCTCATTATTTTGCGGATGACACCACTGAGTGAATACTTCCCTCTCATCCAACAACATGGATTAAATATCGGGATCATCATTTTAACCATTGCAGTTTTAGTGCCTATTGCAAGTGGTAGAATTAGCGGTGAAAGTATTTTTAAATCTTTTTTAAGTGTCAAATCATTACTTGCTATCGCGATTGGCGTTTTGGTTGCATGGCTAGGCGGCCGTGGTGTGAAACTGATGTCAAACCAACCCGATGTTGTTGCAGGCTTGCTGGTCGGAACCGTTGCAGGAGTTGCTTTACTACGTGGCGTTCCAGTCGGCCCACTCATTGCGGCTGGTTTACTTACCCTAATCATTGGTACAGGACAGCCCTAGCCTAGCGAATACAAAAAAAACCAAATTCTCAAGCTAGGTCGAATTAATCTGTATTTGCTGCCTTTAAATTTGACTTCTTTTTATAGAATGTCCACTCAATATAGCGCTATGAATAAATATTCATCGTGCAGAACCTTCAGAGTTCATATGAATATTACGCTTGCTTAGTTCACTTATAACTTTTTCGAACAACCAAATTTTCATGTGATAAAGAACGTATAATACTTTTCATTTTCTCCTCTATTTATGTCCTCTCAAGAAAATAGCATCTCTCCCACAAGCCACTTATCTGTCATTATTTTGACATTAGCACTCGGTGGCTTTTGTATTGGTACGACTGAATTCGTTGCGATGGGACTCATCCAAGAGATCTCACAAAGTTTCAATCTCAGCATTCCTGTCACAGGGCATTTTATTAGTGCCTATGCTTTAGGTGTGACTATTGGCGCACCTGTGATTGCCATTTTGGCCGCAAAGGTTCCGCGTAAAACGCTCTTAATTGGTCTCATGCTATTTTATGGTATCGCCAATGCCAGTACAGCTCTCGCAAACAGCTATGAGTCTATGCTGATATCACGTTTTATTGCAGGTTTCCCTCACGGCGCTTACTTTGGTATTGCCACTTTGGTGGTTGCCGAGTTTGCTGGAAAACAAAAGCGTGCTTCGGCAGTCGCCATGCTCATGATGGGGCTGAATGTCGCGACCGTGATTGGTGTGCCTTTTGCGACATGGCTAGGTCAGCTGTATGGTTGGCGTGCAGGTTTTGAGTTTTCTGCATCTATCGCATTTTTGACCGTAGTCGCGATTTGTTTTGGCCTACCCAAAATGCAACTGGATCACACAGCCAGCATTCAAAATGAACTGTGTGGACTTAAAAATACACAAATGTGGCTAACGCTTGCTGTCGGTGCAATTGGATTTGGTGGACTATTCTCTGTATATAGTTATGTATCGCCTATTTTGACTGAATATACCCATGCCAGCATTCAAGTCATTCCGTTTGCGCTGGCGTGTATTGGGCTCGGGTTGGTCATTGGTGGTGTTGTCGCAGGACACTTTGCCGATAAAAACTTAAACAAGGCGATTATTTGGGTCTTAGTTTCCAATGCCTGCTCTTATGTACTTTGTGCTTTATCTCTGGATCAGCTTGCCACTGCTTTTATTGCACTCTTCTTAGTCAGCTTCAGTATTGCTGGTTTGGGGCCTTTATTACAAACCCGATTAATGGATGTCGCTGGCAATGCACAAGGCTTAGCTGCTTCACTCAATCACTCTGCATTTAATATTGCCAATGCTTTTGGTGCCTTCCTGGGCGGCTGGTTAATTAGCCAAGGTTTAGGTTGGTTAGCCCCGATCTGGGTCGGGGTTCTACTAAGTTTGGGTGGGCTAATTATTTTGCTACTGGCTTTTCAGCATGAGAAAAAGTCGATATCCGCATGTAAAAGCGATGCAAATCAGACTTGTTAGACCAATCTAGATCTCTATTCAGATAAAGTAAGGCATGTGTATAAATGTACAATTTTAACGTTGTTCACATGCCTTTTTACACCGATTTATTCAGGTAGTTTCTTCCCACAGTGTGGACAATAGGCATATTGCTCACGCTCTTGCCTTAAAGATTCTTCTTTTTGTTCACGAATGAGCTGTAAAATAATATCGTCTGTTTGCTCTTTGGTCAGCCCAACTTCTTTACGAACTTCTTCAATTTTTTCTGTCTCTAAGACAAAATCAATATCGCTATTTTGGATTAATTCTCGAAATCTAAGTTCAAGTTTTTCTTTACGTTGCTCCAGTTCATTGGCTAAACCATTCGCCAAAATACCGGCAGGCAACGCGGCCAAACCTACCCCTAAAATGGTAATAATCGCACCAAGAAAACGTCCTAACGGCGTAATAGGTGTCACATCGCCATAACCCACGGTGGTCAGTGTAACTACGGCCCACCACATTGAAGCTGGAATGGAGCTGAAAACTTCAGGTTGTGCCTGACTTTCAATCAAATACACCCCTGCAGCCGCCATAATGATCATAATCATTAAGATGAAAATAACCGCTTGAAATGAGCCTTTTTCGCGCTCAATGACACGTAATAAAATTTGTAGAGACACAAAGTAGCGGGTGAGCTTGAGAAGTCGAAGCAAACGAACAATTCTTAAGAATCGTAAGTCGAACTGAACAAAGAAGTTTAAATACGCAGGTAGAATAGCCAAAAGGTCGATAATCGCTCCACCACTTTTGACCCAATTTAGGCGGTTTTTCCAATCCGACTCAAAACTATTAGCTTCAGCAACTGACCAAAAACGTAAGAGATATTCGACGCTAAAAACGACAATAGAAAAGATTTCAAAATAATAGAAAAAGTCTTGATACAACACATAGTACTTTTGCACCGACTCCAGCAAGACCGCAGCAGCATTACTCATAATCAGTGCAATGAGAAAATAGTTCAACCCTCGACTTAAGGGCGTCTCATAATCCTCATTATGCAAATTGTTATAAACAAATTTGCGTAGCGTGTACCAAGCTGTCAATTTCATTACGATTCTAAGTTATTCTTATCCCTTAAAATTCAGTTTAACTGAAGTTCGGAGCAATGTAAGTAAGAAATTTCTGCACGAAACGCCCTACTTTTAAGATGTTATTCAATATATAACAGCGCTAGACGAACTTGGTCATAGCCCATACGCGGATTTGTCAGTTCCACAATTGGACGAAGCTTAATCGCACCATCCTCACTAAAGTGTTCTGTTTGCTGACGCTTCATTAAGCGTTTATAAATTTTCCGCACTTGCTCCACCACTTCTTCCCCAGGATGTGCCACGGAAATATCCAAGCCCTGCTCTTTATGCAACTTTGCCAAATGGTTGATAATGGTTGCTGCCGTTAAACCGCGCTCTTGTGCGATATCTGCAATTTCATAACCACCTTCAAACAGTTCACGTGTTTCATCGAGTGTTGCAGAAGCATAGTTGGCTTTACCTGCATTACGGGCAATTTTCTTTTCATTCCGCTCAATCTCAATTTCATTGAGCGTTCCACCACAGTGACGAATAAAGGCCTTGTGCTGTGGCTCAAGATCAATGGCCTCAAAATGTGTTTCAGCTTCATCGGACAGTTCTTGGAAGCGGCGGTCTGCTTTAATAGCAAGACTATCTAGCTCCAGAGCTTGTTCATTAAATCCCAGCAGCCTTAAACCATCCAAAGTCTTTAAGCGCGACAAAGCCACATAGCCCTGTCCTTTTTCAAAAGTATGACTAAGATTAATTTCCGCTGCCGCCAAAGTCATCCCTTGTGACTTATGAATGGTGATGGCCCATGCCAAACGTAATGGAATTTGCTGAAAACTGGCAATGGTTTTGCCTGCATCATTGTCCACTGACCACGTTTCAGGCTCAACCACCAGTACCGTACCATCAGTCAGTTTGACCTTCGGCAAGATCCCAAAATCATCATCTTCTTCAAAGCCCACCACTTCGCCTAAGCTACCGTTGATATAGCCCACATCGAAGTTGTTCTTTACAAACATCACTTTGGCATTTTTCTTGAGGGTTAAATTTTCAGGTGCACGCACAGAAGACTTTAAGGTTTCAATAAGCTTGTCATTGCCATCACACACTGCCTCAAACTGTCGACCTTCATTTTCAATTTCATTCAGATGTTTGAAGTTGATGGTGTCCACGTCCATATTATGTGTATATAAACGTGTAAAGGTTTCTCCAATATCTTGCTGACGTGTAGCTTGTAAAGCCTGCAAGTGCTGAGAGTTAATACTCTGACTGCGGATGGCATTTAAAATATCATTGAGGTAATCATTGCCCTGACGGTGCTGCTCAGTCAAATAGCACACACGAAACTTGGCTTCGACCCAAGCATCAGACATAAAACAGAATTTATCGCGATTACGCTCTTCATTTTTACCGACTGGCGGTAACTGGAAGAAATCACCTGCAACAATCACTTGAATCCCGCCAAATGGCTCTTCACTTTCTTTAAAGAACTTAAGGACTTTATTGACCAAATTGAGTTGCTTGGCATGTAACATCGAAATTTCATCAATGATTAAGACTTGGGCATTTTCTAAATGCTCTTTTAAGTATTTACGTTCTTTCATGCGTTTGAGTTCATCTTCCCCCAACGCATCTTTAATTCCAATGCCAGCCCAAGTATGAATAGTCATGCCATTCATATGCGTCGCGGCAATACCTGTAGAAGCCGTAATCGCCACAGGCACTTTACGAGCTTTTAAATAGTTAATGTATTGGTTCAGTGTATAGGTTTTTCCTGCACCAGCGGAACCGGTTAAAAAGACATTTTCGCCCGCTTTTAAGAGTTTGAGTGCAGTTTCTTGCTTCATAAGACCTATACCATTGATGAACGGCTATAGCCTACCGAGTTTTTGCAAAAAAGTTAAGCAGATCTCGTCACACAGTAAATGATGTGCGACAAATTAGGTCCATTGTTGTTTAATTTTTAAGAGCTTGATTATTGGGTTTGATTCAGCATGGCAATGAATTGTTCAGCGACGACAACATCATCAGGTAGCGCTTTTTGGTTATTTGGATATTCAAGCTGATCAAATAACAGTTGCCCTGCAATATAGTGACAACCGAGCGTCAAGTGCCGCTGTGCGTCGGTATGACTCATATGAAATGCAGCATATTCACGTACAATGATTCGCTCAGCAAAACTGGCTGCTAAGCAATGTTGAAAGCGACGTGACTCAGCAATGATGCGATCAATATCTTTGAGCTCCTCAAGCACCCAACTCTCAATAAAATAATAAGCTTCATGGCTGATCGGTTGCCATGAGACATAACCAAGCTTTCGTTTCAGTTCAGCGAGTAACTCTTGGCTATGCAACTGATCATGCCACTGCACAGCCTGATGAAATAGGCTCTTCCATGTGACATTTTTTAAAACCTCCTTTTGCGTCTCAAAATGTTCTGGCAAATAATCTCGCACATAAGCATCAAACACCGAAACTCGTAAAGGAGGCCGATTTAAATAAAACAACTGTCGAAAGCTTTCAATATGCAATTTATGTTGCTTTAACTGAAGATAAAAATCACGGTATTGTTGCTTATCTTCGCTAAAATAAACCACTAAGTCTTCTGGGAGTTTCTGCGCAATTTTATCTAGATGCTGAATATAGGCCTGCATTACGCGACTCAATTTTGTGTAGACTCGTTTCCCCCATTCGGGCTGCTGTTCTACCACACGGCGTAGCAGTTCGAGCCATTCATCTAAATACAAAATAGACGGGCTGATCGCTATACGCTGATCATCCATATCTTGGCGTCTATTTTTTAAGACCACATGCTGGTTGGCCTCCAGCTCAAACCAATGCTGTTGTAAGGCATGTTCATAGCAACTTTGTATAAATAAACGCGCCGCGACATGTTGGAAGTACTTTAAAGTCGTGACAATAATCTCAGGATGATAAGACTGCGTATCGAGATAACTTAAAGCCGTTACGGCAACGCGTATACTACTATGCTGAATATTTTGACTAACCCAGTCTGTCACCACCGCTTTTTGTTTGAATAACCAATTTACAGTACGGCTTTCATCAAAAATTGGAAGTTTGGCGACCTTCTTTTGCCATAGCTTGGTCTCAGCTTTTAAAAAATGCCGCTTAGACAACAAATCACGCGATGTCCAAAGATCCCGATGCATAAGCCGCACAAAGCCAAGCATATGGGGCTGCTCTTTAGCATGCGGATATAACAAGTGAATGTCGTGCGTATGATCCACCAACTCTTGTAAAGAAAACCGTTCAGGAAATGCCGTTTGTACAATGCGATAAACATACGGATCTAATAATTGATTGGCACTGCAACACAGCTCATCATAACTATTCATTAAAGACTGTAAGGGTAAAATATCTTCCGCCTGATCTGCATCTAAGTTACATAAGCGCTGCAACTCAGCCAGCAAACTTCGCTCAGAAACTAGATCAGCTGTATTGAATTCAACTTGCTGGCATAACTGTTGAAAGAGTTCTGATTGTGTTTCCCGTATTTCAGTCAAAATTGTTTGCACGCGACTCGGTCCATCGAACAAAACAAACACTTGTTGAAGAATCAGCTGACGCAGCTGTTTAACTTTATTGCGCAAATACAAAGAATGTTGTGGGGACTGATCACCCACTAAAAACACAATGTCGTGTAAACAAAACTCTTCGAGCGCTTCTGCATAGTGTCCTTGATAGATAAACTGTGGGACACACAGCTCCGCCTGTTCAACTGGCGCATAAAACTGAATATGAAAACAATGATTTAAAATTTCGATCCGTTGTGTTTTTACGTCAACACTTAAAACGTTTTGCACATTGAGTGTGGAGAGAAAAGCGAATTGCTCGTGATAAAGCTGCTGAATACTTGGAACAACTTGTCTTAACTGTATAGCAAGACTTTGATGTTGCTTAAGCTTATCATTTTGCTCCACGGCTTTTCCTCTTTGAATTTGGCTATTTTCACCACAACTTCAAAACCAATATAAACAAATCCTGAACCACAGGCTATGCCTTTTATCGATAGCCATTCTGTTCGGTGAAGCCATTTCTCCTCATTCCCTTACTCATGGTAGGTATTTGGTAGGTACACAAGTTTTTTGAATCATTCAATACTCTAAAAACGGTAATGAGCACCGATAACAACATAAATAATGGTAGAAGGAATCGCACCATGGCTTTTAAAAATATTGCAGATCAAACCAACGGTTTTTATATCCCTTGTGTTTCACTTTTTGGCCCAGGCTGTGCCAAAGAAATTGGTGGTAAAGCACAAAACCTCGGTGCAAAGAAAGCACTGATTGTAACCGACGCAGGTTTATTTAAATTTGGCGTAGCCGACACCATTGCAGGATATCTCAAAGATGCAGGTGTTGATAGCCACATCTTCCCAGGTGCAGAACCGAACCCAACTGACATCAATGTCCACAACGGCGTGACTGCGTATAACGAACAAGGTTGTGACTTTATTGTTTCCTTAGGTGGTGGTTCTTCGCATGACTGCGCTAAAGGTATTGGACTCGTGACTGCGGGTGGTGGTCATATTCGTGACTACGAAGGGATCGATAAAAGTACGGTTCCAATGACCCCTCTTATTGCCATCAACACCACGGCAGGTACAGCATCAGAAATGACGCGCTTCTGTATTATTACCAACACAGATACGCACGTAAAAATGGCAATTGTGGACTGGCGCTGCACTCCACTAATTGCAATTGATGACCCTAAACTGATGATTGCAAAACCTGCAAGCTTAACAGCGGCAACAGGTATGGATGCCTTAACCCATGCAGTAGAAGCTTATGTTTCAACAGCAGCAAACCCAATCACCGATGCCTGTGCTGAAAAAGCCATTTCAATGATTAGCGAATGGTTAAGTCCAGCAGTTGCGAACGGCGAAAACTTAGAAGCGCGTGATGCCATGAGTTATGCACAATATTTAGCAGGTATGGCATTTAACAATGCATCTCTAGGTTATGTCCATGCGATGGCTCACCAACTGGGTGGCTTCTATAACCTACCTCACGGCGTATGTAATGCAGTCCTACTTCCACACGTCTGTGAGTTCAACTTAATTGCCTGCCCTGACCGTTATGCACGAATTGCTGAACTGATGGGAGTTAACATCACAGGTTTAACTGTGACAGAGGCTGGATATGCTGCCATTGACGCAATTCGTGAACTATCTGCATCGATTGGTATTCCATCGAGCTTGTCTGAATTGGGTGTGAAAGAGCAAGATTTGGGTGTTATGTCTGAAAATGCGCAAAAAGATGCTTGCATGCTGACGAATCCACGTAAAGCAAACCATGCTCAAGTGGTCGACATCTTCAAAGCTGCACTCAAATCTGGTGCTTCAGTGGTCGATTTTAGAGCAGCGGTCTAAGTTCTCTCCTTAACTTTTAGTTTGCTTTGACAATTTAAGTGGAATGAAACAGACGTCCATACTGTTTCATTCAGGTAAGCCTAATCCTTGCTTACCTGTGCACTTAAATTGTCTTTTTTTATTTGTGGTTGACAAAGTTTTGCACTTCATCAAGGATAAGAAAACTCATGACAATAACAACCAGAGCAAATTATGTCAGCAAATCAAACTCATCCTGCGTATCAACCTGATGTCCTCGGCGAAGGCTATGAACAATTAAAAATCAGTTTTCCAGACGATTATGAAGGTACCGTATGCGCAACCCTCGTACGTAAAAAATCCCCGCAAAATACTCAAAAAGCTGTGCTGTATATCCATGGTTTTATTGACTACTTTTTCCAAACCGAAATGGCTGAACAATTTAATCAGCATGGTTATGATTTTTATGCGCTCGATTTAAGAAAATATGGTCGTTCTCACTTGAGCCATCAAAAATATTACAACGTCCGTGATCTCAGCGAATACGATGCTGAAATTACCCAAGCCTTAGAGATCATTGGCAATGAAGGCCATACTGCTGTGCTACTTGCAGGGCACTCTACGGGTGGCTTAATCACGACTTTATACGCTGCGCACAATCCTAAGCATCCGCTGATCAAAGCACTTTGGGCCAATAGCCCTTTTTATGATTTTAATATGCATCCCATTAAGCGCAAACTTGGCGTGCCGCAGCTCAGCCGACTCGCAAAGCGTTTTCCTGACCTCAAGTTTCCAAGTGAACTGAATAAATGGTATGTACCGAGCTTGCATCAAAACGAGCATGGTGAATGGAACTTTGATTTAGAGTGGAAACAACCAAGCTATTCTATGGTTCGAATCAGCTTTGTACGTGCAATCCATGAAGCACAGAAAGAAATTCATCGCGGTGATTTGAAGCTCTCTGTTCCTGCACTCATTATGCATTCACATCAAACGCTCAACCCAAAGAAATGGGGCCTAGCCGCGCAAACCAGTGATGTGATTTTAGATGTTAAAGACATTGAAAAGCAGGCTAAAAATTTACAAGGTGACGTCAGTGTCGTGACCATTCAAAATGGTTTACACGACTTAGTCCTCTCCGCACCTGAAGTTCGTGCCGAAGTCTATGCTAAGCTGTTCCAGTGGCTCGAGCAAAAAATAGTGTAACTACACCTTTCCAACACAATTCATAATTTTTAAATTTTATATTTCTCGAGTAGCTGATGCGCAGGATGTCCATCCGGTGTCAGCTCAATGAGTCGCTCAACCGCATCAATCGCCTCTGGGTAACGAGCAACATGTTTAAACAACATATCGGTTTCATTGGCTTTAAAAATCGCACTGCTTAAACGTGACTCCAAACAATCGCGCCATGCGCATAGAAATGGACTTTCTGTTTTAGGCAGTAAAACACCTGAACACAGCTTCAATGCGGTCTCAATATAGGCAGCATCTAAGGCCTGCTCGGCTTGTAAAAAATCGGCCTCAATATGCGCCAAAATTCGATAGGGACGAGATCCCAACATTCCACCGAGCAAGTCACGCAATTGTGACATTTCGGCCTTAAGTGTTCCCACACTCACCTTGCGCTCACCATATAAGGCCTGATGCAAAGTATCTAAAGTCATGCCCTGTGGGCACAACGCCAAGATGGTCAAAATTTCAATTTGTCGCGGTGTAAGGACCATCACTTTTCCATTGAAATGTACTTGTGGCACACCAAAAGCACGGATATACAACTGTTGACGCTGGTATTCTAACAGTGCCGTTTGAATGATGGATGCACAGCGCTCTGCTGCGAGTAGGCCAAGGCTATTATGATTTTTCCATGTGGTGGATAAATCAATCACCCCAAGGACGTGTTTTGAGTAAGGGTCGATGATTGGTGCAGCATAACAGACCCAATCATGGATGGAGCTCATGTAATGTTCATTTGAAAAGACACAACTGGACTGTTGCGTTTTTAAGGATAAGGCCAATGCATTGGTCCCCACCAATTCCTCTCGCCACTGCCCGCCTTCAACAAAATGTACACTTTCTGCCGCATTACGCATTTGTCTACTGGACGCACTCCAAATAATGGTACTACCAATATCACCTACAGCGACCACCATCGAAGACTGCTGTGCAATGTGTCTCAGTTCATCTGCACAATAACTCAAAGCATGCTGTAGCGCTGAACCTTGTGACATAGAACCTTCCGAAATGGGTGCAGCAAAGCGATCTTTTGGAATTTCTGCGGAGTTAGAGCGCTGCCATGAACTTGCAATACTTTTTCCCAGTTGTTCAGCTTGTACCGTCGAAATACTACTACTGGTTCTAAGCTTTTCTATTTCTTGTCTTTTCTGTATTAAATGTTGCATTGCCATCATTCCTTATACTCAAAACAATTCCTGATATACGTCCACTGTATTACTTGGTTGTAAACATTTGTCAAAGGCTTGTAAACCTCCTTCCTTCCAACCTTTTTCCAACCTTATATTAGTTATGCTACTTAAATATTGTACAGATGTACCTTATACCAAAGCTGTAGATGCTTTTAAAAAATCAATAAGCAAAGGAACTTCAATATGCGCTATGTAGACCCTAACCAATCTGGTTCTAAAGTAGAATTTAAAGCACAGTATGACAACTTTATTGGTGGCGAGTGGGTTGCTCCAGTAAAAGGTGAATACTTTGAAAATATCTCTCCTGTCGACGGTAAAGTTTTTACAAAAGTCCCTCGCTCATCTGTCGAAGACATCGAACTTGCACTGGATGCTGCGCACAAAGCCAAAGAACAATGGAACAAATCTTCTCCAACTACACGTTCAAATTTACTCCTTAAAATTGCAGATCGTCTAGAACAAAATCTAGAAAAATTGGCTGTGGCTGAAACATGGGACAACGGTAAACCGATTCGTGAAACACTTGCAGCGGACATTCCTTTAGCCATTGACCATTTCCGCTATTTCGCAGGTTGTATCCGTGCGCAAGAAGGCGGCATTTCTGAAATTGATGAAGATACCATTGCCTATCACTTCCACGAACCCTTGGGCGTGGTAGGACAAATCATTCCATGGAACTTCCCAATTTTGATGGCGACATGGAAAATTGCTCCTGCACTAGCTGCTGGGAACTGTATTGTTTTAAAACCTGCTGAACAGACCCCTGCGAGCATTTTGGTTTTAATTGAACTCATTCAAGACTTACTACCACCTGGTATTTTAAACATCGTCAACGGTTATGGTGTTGAAGTGGGTCGTCCACTCGCAACCAATCCACGTATTGCTAAAATTGCATTCACTGGCTCTACTGCTGTGGGTCAAATGATCATGCAATATGCCACTGAAAACGTAATTCCTGTAACTTTAGAATTAGGTGGTAAGTCTCCAAACATCTTCTTTGAAGACATTATGGATCAAGACGATGAGTTCTTAGACAAAGCCCTTGAAGGTTTTGCCATGTTTGCGCTTAACCAAGGTGAAATCTGTACGTGCCCATCGCGCGCTTTAGTTCAAGAAAGTATTGCAGATAAATTCCTTGAAATGGCAGTTGAACGTGTGAAACGCATTAAAACGGGTCACCCGCTCGATACAGAAACGATGATTGGTGCGCAAGCTTCACTTGAACAACAAGAGAAAATCTTGGGTTGTATCGCAACAGGTCGCGGTGAAGGTGCACAAGTACTAACAGGTGGTAGTGAGCGTAATGAAGTGGGTTCTGGTTTCTATATTGAACCAACCATTTTCAAAGGCACCAATGACATGAAAATTTTCCAAGAAGAAATTTTTGGGCCTGTACTTTCAGTGGCAACATTCAAAGACTTTGACGATGCCATTAAAATTGCCAACGACACTATTTATGGTTTAGGCGCTGGTGTATGGTCACGTTCAGCACATACCTCTTACCGTGCAGGTCGTGCAATTCAAGCGGGTCGAGTTTGGACCAACTGTTACCACATCTACCCTGCACATGCCGCTTTCGGTGGTTATAAAAAGTCAGGGATTGGTCGTGAAAACCACAAAATGATGCTCGATCATTACCAACAAACTAAAAACTTACTTGTGAGCTATGCAACTAAGCCTATGGGCTTCTTCTAAGCACTTAGCTTATTCGTATTCTGTTCTCTATGTGTTTAGGGTGATTCGTTACCCTGAACACCATCAACCATCAACCATCAACCATCAACCATCAACCATCAACCATCAACCATCAACCATCAAAACAATAATTCAAAACTGTGTCATATAAACATTAGACAGGACGTCTAATCTCTTGGTACTGAAATTGCATAAATATTGCATCCATCAAGCCATCTATAAAAACTCAAGATATGGAGCTTCACATGACCGATTCTCCCATTAACAGCCCAACAACTCCGCTCTCTACTTCAACGGTAAGCACATCTGACGACTATTTTGAAAAAAGGCAACTGAAACAAGGTGCTGTAGGCTGGCTATTATTAGTCGGTTTAGGCGTAGCGTATGTCATTTCAGGCGACTTTGCTGGCTGGAACTTCGGTCTTGCTCAAGGTGGCTGGGGCGGTATGTTTATCGCAACGGTTGTTGTAGCCATCATGTACTTATGCATGTGCCTGTCGATGTCTGAAATGGCCACCATGCTGCCCACTGCGGGAGGTGGCTATAGCTTTGCGCGTACCGCATTTGGCCCATTTGGTGGCTATCTCACTGGCACGGCGATTTTAATTGAATATGCCATCGCCCCTGCGGCTATCGCATGCTTTATTGGTGCCTACTGCGAGTCCTTATTTGGTATCGGTGGATGGATCATTTATCTAATCTGCTATCTGGTTTTTATGGGTATTCATCTTAAAGGTGCAGGTGAAGCCCTCAAGATCATGTTTGTCATTACCGCCATTGCAGCCGTAGCTCTTTTTGTCTTTATCATCGCAATGGCACCACATTTTAACAGCGCCAACTTATTTAACATTGCACCGACTGAAAATATCGGAGCAAGTAGCTTCCTACCGATGGGTTATATCGGTATTTGGGCGGCGGTGCCTTATGCGATTTGGTTTTTTTTAGCGGTGGAAGGTGTACCACTGGCAGCAGAAGAAGCCAAAGATCCATCTAAATCATTACCACGTGGTTTGATCGGTTCAATGCTGATTTTGGCCGCTTTTGCCCTACTTATTCTGTTCTTAGGAGCTGGTGCTGCTGGCGCAGAACAACTTAAGGAATCAGGCGCACCCTTAGTTGATGCACTGGTAGCCGTCTATGGTCAGAACAGCTGGTTAGGCAGCTTTGTCAATTTTGTCGGTCTGGCAGGTTTAATTGCGAGTTTCTTCTCCATCATCTATGCCTATTCACGTCAAATTTTCGCCTTATCCCGTGCGGGTTATTTACCAACCTCGTTATCCCTGACCAATAAAAACAAAGCGCCCTATTTAGCGATTATTATTCCCGGCATCATTGGTTTTTTATTGTCCCTAACAGGTGAAGGTGATCTGCTCATCCTGATGGCGGTATTTGGTGCGACTATTTCTTATGTCTTGATGATGCTTTCTCACATTAAACTGCGCATCAGCCGTCCAGAGTTGCATCGTCCCTATAAAACCCCAGGTGGGATTGTCACCTCATCAATTGCTTTGATTTTAGCCAGTATTGCGGTGATAGCTGGTTTTGTAGTGGATCCTAAAGTTTGGTTTATGGCTGCCGCTATTTATGCGGTCTTTATTGCCTACTTTATTTTCCATAGTCGCCATCGACTCGTTCAAGGTACACCTGAAGAAGAGTTTGAAAGTATTCGTAAGGCCGAACAAGACTTATAGAAGGACCTATGACATGGCTTATAAAACGTTGATTGGACATCAGCACTATGTGTTTAATGATTTAAAAACTTTAATGGCAAAAGCAACCCCGCTGCGCTCAGGTGATCAACTTGCAGGTGTTGCGGCGGAAAATGCCACTGAACGTGTTGCCGCACAAATGGCATTGGCCGATGTTCCATTGAAGCAGTTTTTAACTGAAGCGCTGATCAGCTATGAACAGGATGAAATAACCCGCCTGATTATCGATGAGCACCGTAGTGATTTATTTGCGCCTATTTCACATTTTACCGTAGGAGACTTTCGTAACTGGCTACTCAGTGAAGATGCGACTACGCAGAAATTACAACAACTTGCGCTCGGTTTAACCCCTGAAATGGTGGCTGCGGTGAGTAAGATTATGCGCAATCAAGACCTCATCTTGGTTGCGAGTAAATGTGAAGTCGTCACCCAATTTCGCAACACCATCGGTTTAAAAGGTCATCTCTCGACCCGTTTACAACCGAATCATCCGACCGATGATCTCTTGGGGATATCTGCTAGTATTTTGGATGGCTTGATGTATGGCAATGGGGATGCCGTCATTGGGATTAATCCTGCAACCGATAACCTACAAAATTTATCGGAGCTGCTCAAACTACTCGATCATGTGATTCAAGAGCATCATATTCCAACCCAGTCTTGTGTGCTGACGCATATCAGTTCGGGGATTCAACTGGCAGAGAAAAATGTGCCGATTGATTTAATGTTTCAGTCGATTGCAGGCACTCAGCGCGCCAATGAAGGTTTCGGCATTAATCTCGAATTACTGCGTGAAGGCTATGAAGCAACACTGGCTCTCAAGCGTGGGACTGTGGGACAAAATGTGATGTATTTTGAAACAGGTCAAGGCAGTGCTTTATCTAGTAATGCGCATCACGGCGTAGATCAGCAAACCTTAGAAGTCCGTGCCTATGCAGTAGCTCGTAAATTTAACCCACTACTGGTAAATACTGTGGTTGGGTTTATTGGCCCAGAGTATTTATACAATGGCAAACAAATTATCCGTGCAGGCTTGGAAGACCATTTTTGTGGCAAGCTCCTAGGCTTACCTATGGGCTGCGACATTTGCTATACCAACCATGCCGATGCCGACCAAAATGACATGGATGTACTACTCACCCTTTTCGGTGCAGCAGGTTTGAACTTTATTATGGGCATTCCGGGTTCGGATGACGTCATGCTGAACTATCAAACCACGTCATTTCATGATGCGCTGTATTTAAGGCAACTTTTAGGCTTAAAAGCCGGACCTGAGTTTGATCTGTGGTTGGCAGAACAAGGCATCTTTAAACAACAGCAGCAGCACATTCTCTGGCCAGAACATATCCCGCCACAATTTGAAAAACTTTTACATATATAAGGAGCAACTTATGTCACTTGTTCCTCTAGAAAACTATCAATCTGAACAGCATCAGGATGTTTGGGAAAACTTAAAGAAATTTACCGATGCTCGTATCGCCATTGGACGTGCAGGCTGTAGCATCCCGACCCATGAACTGCTGAAATTTCAACTAGCACATGCGGAAGCGCAAGATGCGGTACATCAAGCTTTAGATGTCGAACACTTAGTTGCAAGTTTTAATACACTAGGTTTGGATAGTCTGACGGTACACAGTCAAGCTGAAAATAAACAAGAATACTTAAAACGTCCTGACCTAGGTCGCCTGTTAAGTCCAGCTTCACAACATGGCTTAGAGGTCTTTAAAGCCAGTAACCCGCAAAACTATGATGTCTGCATTGTGATTGGTGATGGACTATCTGCACGGGCAATTGAAGAAAATGCAGTGCCTTTTATTCAACACCTTATCCCGCAGTTGCAAGCGGAACACTGGAGCATTGCACCGATGGTTATTGCTACTGGAAGCCGAGTCGCTTTGGGTGATCCAGTTGCAGAGTGCCTACACGCGACTATGCTCGTGATGCTGATTGGCGAAAGGCCTGGCCTAAGCTCACCTGATAGTATGGGCATTTACTATACATGGAAAGCAGCCTCAGGTACGTTGGATGCTAAACGGAACTGTATTTCAAATGTTCGACCTGCGGGCTTAAGCATTCCTGTTGCAGTACAACGGCTAATGTCTCTCATGCGTGGCTCTAAGAAACTCGGTTACTCAGGTGTAGACTTAAAAGATGAACATAAAATGGTGAGTCTAGACACGGAACATGCGCCTAAGCGTTTATTTTAATTTGAAGCAGATCAGCCGTGATTTTACGGCTGATCTTAAATAGCATGTTATGTTGATTTAGTTTTTTTAGCTTGCTTTATTCAGCGCTTGTTCTACAAAATGTAGGCGATCTTGGCCCCAATACATTTCATCACCCACAAAGAATGTCGGTGCGCCGAAAATGCCACGTTGAATGGCCTGTTCTGTTTCAGTGATCAGTTTTTGTTTCACCACATCCGACTGAACCATACTCATAATATCTTCTACAGAAAAGCCACTTGGTTCTAGCATTTCTGCCAAGACAGTAGGTTCATTCAGATTTTGTGGTGTACCAAACATCGCATCGAATAAAAGTTTTAAAACTTGCTCAAACTTTTCTAGATGCAACAATTGAACGCCTGTCAAAATGCGCATTAGGGTTAAAGTGTTCATTGGAAAATGCGGATTCATTTGCATTGGGATATGGTAATACTCCGCCCAGCGTTGCATATCTAAGATTGAATAAACCCCTTTGACAGGAATCTCTATCGGACTACGATTACCTGTTGCTTTAAACACCCCGCCTAATAAAATAGGCTTATACACAATCTGAATCTCTTGCTGCTCTGCTATTTGCAGTAAACGATAGTAGGCCAAATAGCTATATGGGCTGCCCAAATCAAAATAAAATTCTACGCTTTTCATGCTTTGTCCTTTTACCACGTTTCCATCCAAGGTCTTAAATCTAACTCATGCGTCCATGCATCGCGCGGTTGCTGCGACAAATGCCAATAATTTTCTGCAATATGCACGGGATTTAATATGCCATCCTGTTCTTTGCGCGCGTACATCTCAGGAAAAGTGTCTTTAATAAAATCGGTATCAATTGCCCCATCCACCACCACGTGTGCCACATGAATATTTTTCGGGCCAAGCTCACGTGCCATACTTTGCGCTAAAGCACGCAGTGCATGTTTCGCCCCTGCAAAAGCGGCAAAGTTTGCTGCACCTCTTATGCCTGCGGTTGCACCCGTGAAAATAATGCTCCCATGTTCACGCACGAGCATACGCTTCGCCACTTCACGCCCTGTCAAGAACGCGCCGAAACATGCCATTTCCCAAATTTTAAAATACTTACGTGCAGTTTCTTCTAAAATACTACATGGCACATTCGCCCCAATGTTAAACACTAAAACATCGATTTCACCAATATTGGCTTCAATTTCTTCTACCAAAGCGATGACTTGATCTTCTTTACGTGCATCCGACGCAAAGCCATATGCAAGGCCACCTTCAGCTTCTATCTCTGCAATTAAGGGCTGGAGTTTTTCGGCATTTCTTCGCGTCATGCAGGTGATGTATCCACCACGTGCAAACCGTTTCGCAATTTCACCCCCTGTAGCATCTCCTGCGCCAATCACTAACGCAACTTTCTTTTTAGCATCAGCCTTTTGCAACTGCTGTTCTGGCTGTAGTCCATCCATAAATACACTCCCTTTATAAAATAACGATCGTTATCATAACGATCACTATGTTATAGTTTTCAGCATCAGTCAATTTTATTTTGATGAAACTCCTATGCGCTATAAAACAGGCTATAAAGAAGAAAAACGTCAAGAGCTGCTTAAAATCAGTGCTCAACTGGCCAAGAAGCAAGGCTTTGCCAATACTGGCGTCGACGGTTTTATGAAAGCGGCTCAAATGACCAGCGGTGCTTTTTATTCGCATTTTTCATCAAAACATGAATTATTTGAAGCACTGATCCAATCCGAGTTACAACACAGCTTTCAAGCATGGCAAGCCAATCCGCATGACAACCTCGAAGAGTGGATTGACTTCGAACTTGAACGTTATTTAGCGCTGTCTCATGTGCAACGTCCAGATCAAGGCTGTGTTATTCCCTCTCTTGCAGCCGAGGTAGCACGTAGTAGTGAAACAACAAAACTGTGTTTTCAACAGGAAATGCTTCGTGGTCACGCACTCTTTACACAACATCTAGGCAATGAAACACAAGCTTGGGCGGTACTGTGTCAACTGGTCGGTGCAATCGTCATGGCGCGGAGCATGGCGGATGAACATCTACAACGAGAAATTTTAAGCTCAAGCAAATGGATGATTAAAAACATGCTGCAGCGCAAGTGAAAGCTTGGATTGAGTTCATAGTTTTTCTACATTTTTTCTGATTTATTGCCTTCAACTTCTGTGCATTTCCCTGTACATTTTTACATTCCTTTAACGCCTGTGAACGAGCCAACTATGACGACCCTACCCGATACCATATACGCGATTCAGCATCTTGCTTTTGAAGATTTGGGTGCATGGGAAGATATGTTATATCAATTGGGTTATCGGGTACGATATTTTGAAGCCGGCAAAGATGACTTAGCTAAAGCGTTGGATTACACAGGTCTAACCGTCATTTTAGGTGGCCCAATTGGGGTATATGAAATTGAAGACTACCCTTTCTTACAACACGAAATAGACTTACTTAAAGTTCGTTTAGAAAAAAACTTACCGACTGTAGGAATTTGCTTAGGCGCACAGTTGATTGCATATGCACTCGGTGCAAAAGTATATGCAGGTCATAGCAAAGAAATTGGCTGGAGTCAGTTACAGCTCAATACCGTTGAACAGAACCCACTACAAGCACTGGTAGGAACTGAAGTGCTACATTGGCATGGAGACACCTTTGAACTCCCTGCTCAAGCTGAACTGTTGGCCAGCTCAGAAGTTTATCCCAACCAAGCTTTTCGTGTAGGCAAAAATATTCTTGGCTTACAGTTCCATCCTGAAGTCGCAGCGGATGGTTTAGAAAAATGGCTAATCGGGCATACTGCTGAACTTCGTCAAGCGAACATCAATATTTCAGCATTACGTGCAGACAACCAACGCTTTGCAGCTCAACTAGAGCATGTCTCTGGACAAGTTTTGGCAGCGTATTTAAAAGCACTCGTTATATAATTCAGCCATAATCCGTTCAATGCGCCTATTGCTCTAACTTTTAAGTTTACAGCAGACATAAAAAAGCACCTCTATGAAGGTGTTTTTTTGGTAGATATGAATTATTTTGCAACAGCTTTAGGCTGTGGAACTGATGCTTCAGTGGTGATATTCACAGTGATTTTATCACCCACGTTAGGCACGTATGCGCCTACACCAAAAGCAGAACGGTCAAATGAAGTGGTTGCATTGAAACCAATTGACTGTGCCTTGGTCATCGGGTGCTCACCTTGTTTATTCAGCACTGCATCTAAAACGACAGGTTTTGTCACATTTTTAATGGTTAAATCACCTGTGATTTTGTATTTATTCGCACCAAGAGCTTGTACTTTTGTACTTTTAAAGGTGATGGTTGGGTATTTTGCCGCATCAAAGAAATCAGCCGCTTGTAAGTGTTCATCTAAAGCTTTTACGTTGGTGTTTAAGCTAGATAAAGGAATCGTTACATTCACCGATGAGTTTGTAGGTTTTGCATTATCAACATTAATCACACCCTGAATGTCGCTGAAGTTTGCAGATGGCGTTGAAAAACCAAAGTGACTCCATGTGAAAACTGTTGCTGTGTGTGTAGGGTCAATTTGATATGCCACAGGTTTCGCCATAGCAAATGTAGTCGCAGTTGCAACAGCCAAACCGATTGTTAAAGCTTTAAAGTTCATGTTTTTATCTCACATTGGAATACTGCTTAGTCTATAGAGTTCTACAACGAATACATCTATAAAGATAAAACGATATGTTGCAACTTTAGAACGATATAATTGTTTTTAAATGTAGCGACTTACCTACACCTGATATTGAATGAAACCAATCTTCTTCGCGACTTTATTCTAGATTTGCTGTGAGACTAAATTATCCTGATGGGTGAGCCAATAAACCCGATCACATGCTCGCTTTTCGGTACGCATTTTGACGTGTTCGATTAAAGCTCTTGCAACCCCTAGCCCACGATAGTACTCATGCGTAAACAAATCTTGCAAGTAGGCATAAGGCTTTAACGTCTAACAACTATCATGTTCTACCACATGCACAATGCCTACAACCCGACCGGCCATAAGTGCGGCAAAACCATATATATGCTCACGCTTAGAATCAGTCAGTTTATGCCACGTATTTTCAGATATCTGCTCCAATAAATCAGCCTGATAAGCTTGCCATAATACAGCCCAGATCGACTGATCTATTTCTGTCAGTGGCACAATATGAATATTTGGTACTTCCATTTTGTTTTCAAAGTGATGTTTATTTTTGTAAGGCTTATATTTAAATTGAAATCATTACAAAGAAAAAGCCTTATTGAATCGCTTCAATAAGGCTTCTTTTAGACGTGACAACCATCATAGTTTTTCAATCAGAATCCGATCAATCAACTTCATACCTGTCTGCTTTTCATGGTTTTTACGACGGATCTTAATTTGCTTATCTTCTGCTAAATCTTGCAATAACAGTTCAACAGCAACCATCGCCTCCAAAGGTAGATCTGGTCCAATCCACTTCTGTTCGCCCGCATCCATCAATACAACTTCATCATGAATTTGATCGTACAAGCTCATATCATCACCTAAAATTTATGCAGCTACTTCAGCAGCAGCTTGCATATTATATACACCATTCAAAATAAAAGACGCCCCTAAACTGGAGCGTCCTTCAAACAGTTAATTTTAAAAATTAAGCTGTCAATTCTTTTACCGCAGCAACAACTGCTTCAGTGGCAATACCGAAGTATTGGTATAAGTCTTTCGCAGGTGCAGATTCACCATAAGTCGTCATACCAATTACACGACCATCTAAACCTACAAACTTCCACCAGTAGTCTACATGTGCTGCTTCAACAGCAACACGCGCACGAATGTTTGATGGAAGAACCGCTTCACGGTACGCTGCATCTTGCTTCACAAATTCTTCAGCACATGGCATAGACACGACACGCACACCGTCAAGTTGTGCATGCGCTTCCATTGCTAAAGATACTTCAGAACCCGTCGCAATAATAATCGCTTTTAATTCGCCTTTTTCTTCAGCCAATACATAACCACCTTTCGCTACATTTGCAATTTGTGCATCTGTACGTGTTTGGAATGGTAAGTTTTGGCGAGAGAAGATCAACGCTGTTGGGCCTTCTGAACGTACAAGTGCAGATTTCCAAGACACAGCAGCTTCAACTGTGTCACATGGACGCCAAGTATTTAAGTTTGGTGTACCACGTAAAGACGCAATTTGCTCTACAGGTTGATGCGTCGGACCATCTTCACCCAAACCAATAGAGTCATGTGTATATACATGGATTACACGTTGTTTCATCAACGCAGACATACGTACTGCATTACGCGCATATTCCATAAACATAAGGAATGTTGCAACGTAAGGAATGAAACCACCGTGAAGCGCAACACCGTTTGCAATGGCAGTCATACCAAACTCACGTACGCCATAGTGTACGTAGTTACCTGCTGGATTGTCTTGAACACCTTGGCAACCTTTCCAAAGTGTTAAGTTAGAACCCGCCAAGTCCGCAGAACCGCCTAATAGTTCAGGCAATAATGGACCGAAAGCTTGCAATGTGTTTTGGCTTGCCTTACGTGTAGCAATGGTTTCAGCTTTTGCATTAGTTTCTGCGATAAATGCATCTGCTTGAGCAAGGAATTCAGCTGGCAATTCACCTGAAAGGCGACGTTTTAATTCAGCTGCTTCAGTTGGATATTTTGCTGCATATTGAGCAAATAATTCATTCCAAGCCGCTTCAGAAGCCGTCCCTTTCGCTTTTGCATCCCATGCTGCATAAACGTCAGCAGGAATTTCAAATGGACCTTCAGTCCAGCCCAATGCTTCACGTGTTAATGCGATTTCGTCATTACCTAGCGGCGCACCGTGGCAGTCTTCTTTACCTTGCTTGTTTGGTGAACCTAGACCAATAATCGTTTTACAGATGATGATCGTTGGTTTTTTCGTTTCAGCTTTTGCTTGCAAAGTTGCAGCACGTAATGCATCTGCATCATGACCATCAGCTTTAAGTACTTGCCAACCATAAGCCAAGAAACGTTGCTCTGTATCGTCAGAGAACCAACCTTCTACTTCACCATCAATCGAAATACCGTTGTCGTCATAGTAAGCAATCAGTTTACCCAGACCTAGTGTACCTGCAAGTGAACATGCTTCGTGAGAAACACCTTCCATTAAACAGCCATCACCTAAGAAGCAGTAAGTGAAATGGTCAACAACACTCATCTCATCTTTGTTGAACTGCGCTGCTAGAGTTTTTTCAGCTAGAGCAAAACCAACTGCGTTTGCAATCCCCTGACCAAGCGGGCCAGTTGTCGTTTCAATACCTGGTGCATAACCTAATTCTGGGTGACCCGGCGTTTTAGAGTGCAGTTGACGGAATGCTTTTAAATCTTCAATTGATAAATCATAGCCCGTAAGGTGCAATAACGCATATTGCAGCATAGAGCCATGACCATTTGATAGTACAAAACGGTCACGGTTCGCCCATTGAGGGTTAGTCGGGTTATGGTTGAAAAACTCACGCCATACCACATCAGCGATATCAGCCATCCCCATTGGCGCACCTGGATGTCCAGAGTTTGCTTTTTGCACAGCATCCATTGCCAATACACGAATTGCGTTTGCAATACGACGTTCGTTAAGCGGGGTTGTCATAGGTCAGAGTCCAAACAAATGATTTAAAGAGTAAGATGAATAGAATTCAAAGATGGGTGTATTGTCTTAAAAAAAGAGGAATGGGTAAAGCCTAATGGACAATATTTCGCTATTTATTCATCATCAATGTCTAATAAATGCGGGCATTGCCTAAAATCACAACAATTTCACTCGGAAATGTCTCTATCGCTTTTCTCTGAGTCAAATTCTACACGATAGAATCATCAATTTTTAAAAACAAAGCTCGGCCACCCTATTCACTAATCAGAACAAACCGTTATCCTTGAGTAGCAAACACATCATAGGATACATTTGTATTTTTTACATACAATTAAACATTCATGGTGAATTTTATTCACTTTTTTAAATTATTCATGAATTAGTACAAATTATAGATTCTTTTATGATGCTTATTTTGAGCATTTTTTATTTACCAACTTAACACCCAAGCCAACAAAAACTCAAACAAGCTATTGTTTTACAATTAGATATAACCAAAACACAAAATCTCATGATACGCACCCATAAACTTTGAACCAAAAGCCTTTACTTTGTCATTTCGAACTAAAAATAAACGCTATATCAATTTTTTAGATGCTTATATCAGATAAAAAGTCGTTGAATTGAAATAAATTCAGTCATTTTGGTCGTGTAGAACTGGCTCAAACGGCTAAGTCGATGTACCATATTGCGTCTTTTAAATTAACTGTGATAGGACTTATGCGCGAGTACGCTGTATTTACCTCGGAATCTGTAAGCGAAGGCCATCCAGATAAAATGGCTGACCAAATCAGTGATGCTATCTTGGATGCGATCTTAAAAGAAGACCCATATGCGCGGGTTGCTTGTGAAACGCTTGTAAAAACGGGTGCGGTAGTACTTGCAGGTGAAATCACAACAACTGCAAATGTTGACTTTGAAGCGATTGTTCGTCAAACCGTAAATGGCATTGGTTACCACCATTCTGACCTTGGTTTTGATGGTTCAACATGTGCCGTGATCAACATGATTGGTAAACAGTCACCAGAGATTGCTCAAGGTGTAGACCGTCAAAAGCCTGAAGATCAAGGTGCAGGTGACCAAGGTTTAATGTTTGGTTATGCAAGCCGTGAAACTGACGTGCTTATGCCTGCTCCAATTTCATATGCACACCGTTTAATGGAAAAGCAAGCTGAACTACGTCGTAGTGGCGCTTTACCATGGTTACGCCCAGATGCAAAAAGCCAAGTGACTTTTGCTTATGAAAATGGCATGCCTGTTCGTTTAGACGCAGTCGTATTATCTACTCAGCATGATCCTGAAATTTCTCAAAGCAACTTAAAAGAAGCTGTGATTGAAGAAATCGTGAAAAAAGTGATCCCTACTGAAATGTTCCATGCAGACACCAAATTCCACATCAACCCAACAGGGATGTTTGTGATTGGTGGTCCAGTGGGCGACTGTGGTTTAACAGGTCGTAAAATCATCGTAGACACCTACGGTGGCATGGCACGTCACGGTGGTGGTGCTTTCTCTGGTAAAGATCCATCTAAAGTTGACCGTTCTGCTGCTTACGCAGGTCGTTATGTTGCGAAAAACATCGTAGCGGCGGGTCTTGCAGACAAATGTGAAATTCAAGTGTCTTATGCCATTGGTGTGGCTGAGCCAACGTCTATTTCGATCAATACCTTCAATACAGCAAAAGTATCTGAAGAGTTGATCATTGCGTTAGTCCGTGAACACTTCGACTTACGTCCATACGGGATCACTCGTATGCTCGACCTCATTCAACCGATGTATAAGCAAACTGCTGCTTATGGTCACTTCGGTCGTGAAGGTTCAGATACTGCATTTACTTGGGAAAAAACCGACAAAGTGGAAGCACTTAAAGCTTCAGCTGGTCTATAAGTTTGCTCCTAAAAGAAACCCGCTTAATGCGGGTTTTTTTATTTTAACTAATGGAAAATAGTCCATCAGTTCAGTCGTGAAGTCATTGAACCTCACTACTTAGGTTTGTTGTCATGATTGAGCACATCAAAGAGCGAAGTCACGGCAGCGGGTTCGCTGTTTCGGTCGGCCAAATAGACTTGTACAGATTTAACAATAATCGCTGCTGCAAGACATGCAACAATACAGAAAATCCAAAATCCAAAAGGACTTCGAATATTATGTGATCCACAGTTTGGACAGTCTTTATCTGTTGATGCGACAACTGTTTCACAACATGCGCAGTGGTATTGATAGAGCATCGCTTTACCCCTTTGTTTTTGTCCTTTCTTGTTTTTATTGTCCATCACCCTGCCTTACAGAATGTTAGATTCATTTATCTTATGTGAGTATTTGTTGAGACTCAAGCGCCATTCACCCGAAGTGATGTCAGCAACGGCTTACACTGAAAGATTAATCAATTGATTTAACGCATATTCCTCTTTATAACACCGAATTATGACAATTTCATTTTGTAACATAATAGTTTTTGACGTATTCCGTCATATTTGCTTAAAACCCTTTAGTTTTCTCGCGATTGTTTATTAAAATAAGATGCAACGATGAGGAAGAAAGAATGGTTCAGTTGATTAAAAAAGGCGGTTTACGCGAACGTGCCAACCGCAGTCGTAGCTATAAGGGCTCAGAAAATACCGAAGCGACATTGCAGCCCAACCGCTATGCGCAAAGTAAAAAAGACGAAGTGTCTAGCTTGGAACAGGCTCCATCATCTAAAGAGCTTAAAAATGACTTAGATGTAGATTGCGAGAGCATCGTACCAAAGCCATAAAGCAAAAATCAGAAACAACCCGCCAGAAAAAATGTCAATATAACTTCCTGAACGCTGATATGCCGCTTTAATTTTAGGTAATGATAAAAGCAGCATCAGCAGTGCAAAAGTCATAAAAGTTTGGATGGGAATAATGACCGCAAGTTGCATTTTTAAATAAGGACTTGCACTAGAACTTAAGGCTAGTGAAAACACACTACTGAAATAAATCAGCGTTTTCGGGTTAGACAAGTTAGTCAGCAAACCTGACATGAAATAATGGTTGGCATTGGGTGTAGGCAGTTTTTGACCATCATCTAGCAAGGCTTCTTGCTGCATTGTATTGAAACCAGCTTTCAACATTAGCCACCCCATACGTGCAAGGAACACACCACCAACTACCATCAATACCTGTTGAATCCATGGCATTTTTTCGATGAGTACGGTAAAACCTAACAAGGTTAAAACCACCCAAACGACGATGCCAACAGAAATACCTAAGATCGTTTTTAAAGTGTTTTTTTGTGTGGTCGAAGCTGAACTTTTGGCAATCAGTAAAACATCAGGACCAGGACTTAGCTGCGCAACAAAATGCAATGCGCAAATCGTGAAAAGCAATGACATAAAAAAGCGGCATAAATTTTAAAAAATAATTATATCGTTTGTTATATTTATTTTAAATCATAAGCACTTAAAACATTTTCATAAAGATAAAAAAAGCCGAGTTAGAACTCGGCTTTAAAATTAGGTATGAAATTATTTATTCACATCTTTCATTTCAATTTTTTTCGCATCTGGCGTGACTTCTCGTGCTTCGCCATCAATAATACTAGAGTCACGATAAGTTGAACCGCCCTGCTGTTGCTGCATTTCTTGCATTTGGCGCATGATATCTGCAAATGGATTTTGACCTTGAGCACCACCGCCCATGCCATTCATATCCCCCATCATGCCACCCATCATGCCACCCATCATTTTTTCCATCATCGCTTGCTGACGTTTCATCATCACGTTCATCAGCGCGCCCGTCATGGCTTTTTGTACTGCTGGAATAAGCAATAACACGGCAACCACATCTGTCACCAAGCCAGGAATCAACAAAAGAAAACCCGCAATGATTTTTGGCAGATTGTTTGTTAATGCAGGATCTGCACCCATCTGGCCCGCTTGCATTTGCTGCATTTGCTGCATTTGCTGCATTTGTGGCATTAAACCTGCTGAATACTTACGAATCAGGCTCATACCAATAAAGAAAGCGGCAATAAACCAAAAGAACACGTACCACATGCTACCAACGAGGTCGCCCACGCCAATCCATACGAAGACTTCGAGAATGACACCAGCTAATATAAAAAGAAATAATTTCATGAAAATTAATCTAATCTCAACAAAATGAATAAGGTGCAAGAATCAAGTGCTCAATCTACATCAAGCTTTTTTGATACGCTTATGTAACAATATGGGCATATTATTTTTTTTAAAGGGCAAGCATGTCATTAATTATTGGTATTGACCCCGGTTCTCGCCTCACAGGCTACGGTATTATTCAAAAAGAAGGTCAAAAACTAATTTTTGTCGATGCTGGCACCATTCGTACCGAAGCTGCTGATATGCCTGAACGGCTAAAACGTATTTTTGCAGGGATTGATCGTATTGTAAAATTTCATGGCCCAACCGAAGCCGCAGTTGAGCAAGTATTTATGGCACAAAACCCTGACTCCGCACTGAAGCTGGGGCAAGCACGTGGTGCTGCTATTGCTGCACTGGTCAACCTTGACCTACAAGTTGCAGAATACACCGCACGCCAGATTAAACAGTCGGTGGTCGGTTATGGCGCTGCGGACAAAGAACAAGTACAAATGATGGTGATGAGACTCCTAAACCTGAGCATCAAACCACAGCAAGATGCTGCCGATGCTCTCGCTGCTGCCATCTGTCATGCGCATGCTTCAGGCAGTATGACCAAGCTTGCTGTACTCAATGCTCTCGGCGGTATGGCGCGCGGCCGCAGCCGTAGTAGCTCTCGTCGACGCTAAGTGTTAAGTGACATAGTCTTTAAAGTCTTTACGCATTTCACGTACCGATGGTGCTTTGGGATAGGTTGCTATCAGCATCCTTCCTGAAATGCGTAAATTTTTCTTTTGGGCAGGGTCAATACGGATAAAGACCAACTCTTCTGGTTCATTGCGATGATTGATCTCACAAATCATAATGGTGTAGTTTTTTTCGATCACTTTATAACGACCAAATGCCTGCTGTACGATTTGTTTAAAATTTTTCTGTCCACCTGCTGGTGCAAGTTGAGTGTAAATCACCAGCAATATGCATGCACCAACTACCAAGGCCACCAGTAAGTATTTATCCATTATTCCTCCCCCTCTTTTACCATTATTCGAAGTCTTTAAATTTTAGGCTTGATTGCGTTATATCGCGTTTTCTTACTACTCAATAGTTCTTATGCTACTTCAATATTCTTACTTGGAAGCATTTACTTGATTTTCTTCTATCTGCAAAGAATCAATAAATTTTAATGACTCCCTTTGAATATTTTTCCAATGTGGAAGTAATTCAGCATGAAAATAAACATTTAAATAACTTGTATTAAACCCATAATCTGGCACATGACTACTTAACTTACAATCACTTCCGCCAGTCTTAAAATAAAGACATTTAATTACTAAACTGACTCCTTTCCCCTTTTTCTCTTGCCAAAAAACCTTTTTTGTGACATTTCCTACTCTGTCAAAACTTATTTCATAAAGACCTAGGTCTGGATTAAATACTTTATTTTTATTAATCTCTTCATCGTTAATTTCCATGTCAGCACCATCTGGACTTAAATACAGTTTCAGAACTGGATCAGAGTCAAAAAAATCTTTGTCTTCTTGACTACCAGTCCAAATTGTGCGTTGATGAAGAGAAAATGTGATGTCATTTAGCTTATTTGAAGAAAGTTGAAATCCATTTTTAGAAGGTAGCATCTCAGGCCATTTCACATTAAATGAGGCACTTTGGATTTGATCATCACATCCTTTTGTGTCATGAACTTGTTTGTGACCTTTGCCCCAATAATTTACATCTTGATATTCAACACTTGCAAAAAATAAATATCGTCGATCAATGCGCATTTTCTGATCGCCAAAACTTCCACACTCATATGGTTTTTCTTTTAAGCTCGGTACATCACTTGGTTCTAATACACTAACAATAACGCTAAAAATGACGATAATGATTGGTGACAATAGTATAAAGATCAAAAAATGTTTTAGCTGAATCGGCTTTCTAAGAAAATCTAAAATCATAAGTCATCTTATTTAATTATTAATTTTTTCATGTACTCTTAAAATTAACATAAAGTATTTGAGATATAGTATTTTTTATTCAAAATACCCGCCATATAAAAAGCCCATCAAAGGAGATGGGCTTTTTAGCAAGGACAAATACTTACTTCATGCTTGCAAAAACTTCTTTCGCTGCTTGCAGCGTAAATTCTATATCTTCATCAGAGTGAGCAGCTGAAATAAAGCCAGCTTCAAATGCGGAGGGTGCAAGGTTCACACCACGGTCTAACATACCGTGGAAGAACTTACGGAATGCATCGATATCACACTTCAGCATCGAGTCGAAGCTGGTAATGTCTTCTTGATCGGTAAAGTACAAACCAAACATACCGCCTACTTGTTGTGTTTTAAAAGCAATACCCGCTTCATCAGCCGCGGCTTGTAAACCTACAAGAAGTTTTTCTAGCTGCGCTGTCAATTTTTCATAGAAACCATCTTGGCGCAGGTGTTTAAACATCTCAATCCCTGCACGCATTGCAAGTGGATTCCCCGACAGTGTTCCAGCTTGGTAAACTTTACCCAGTGGAGCAATACACTCCATCACTTCTCTTTTCCCACCAAAAGCACCAACGGGTAAGCCTGCACCAATAATTTTACCCAAGGTGGTTAAATCTGGAGTCACGCCATAGTGAGCTTGTGCACCACCCAATCCAACACGGAAACCAGTCATCACTTCATCTATGATAAAAACAGAACCATGTTCATCACATACGTCACGAATCGCTTGTAAGAAGCCGTCGATTGGTTTGACTAGGTTCATGTTCCCTGCCACAGGCTCCACAATCACGCCTGCAATCTCTGAACCAAACTTAGCAAAGCACTCTTTTAAAGTGGCTATATCGTTATATGGAAGAGTCAGTGTGTGTTTGGCAAAGTCGGCAGGAACACCTGCTGAAGTTGCTTCGCCTTCGCCGCTGGTTAACAAACCAGAGCCTGCCTTGACCAACAGTGAATCTGAGTGACCGTGGTAACAGCCTTCAAATTTTACAATCTTGTCACGACCTGTATAACCACGCGCAAGACGAATAGCTGTCATGGTAGCTTCAGTACCTGAGTTGGTCATACGAACCAGCTCAATTGACGGCATAATTTCGCAAATAATGTCGGCTAAAGTCGTTTCATGTACGGTAGGCGCACCGAAACTTAAACCATCCACTGCAGCATTCTGAACTGCTTTAATAATTTCAGGATGAGCATGACCTAAAATCATTGGTCCCCATGAGCCCACATAGTCTACATAGCGCTTACCATCCACATCGTACAAGTATGCACCTTGCGCCTTTTCAATAAAGACAGGCGTTCCGCCTACGCTATTAAATGCACGTACAGGTGAGTTCACACCACCCGGAATATGTTTGCTTGCTTGTTTAAACAATTGTTCTTGCTTTGGAGATAAGCTCATGAAGTTACTCAACTCAAAAAATAAAAAAACATCTAAAAACGCTTAAGCTTTAGATGCAAATAAATCAGCCCACTGTTCTATACGATCAGGAATCGCAGACATTGATAGCCCTAATATATCACTAATCACTGCGCAAAGGTCGGCACCAGCTTCGATCACTTCACCTGAATTTTCAACTGTTAAGCCACCAATCGCACAAATAGGCACATCCAATTTGGCTTTGGCTTCTTTTAAAGTCTGCAAGCCAATATTGCCAGCTTCTGGTTTGGTCTCAGTTGCATAAATTGCACCAAAAGCGACGTAAGTTGCACCTTCAGTAATCGCCTTTTCAGCCAGCTCAATCGAGTTCAAACACGTACGACCAATCACCGTATCTTTTGGCAGGCGTGCGACAGCTTCGGCAACTTCGCCATCACCTTGCCCTAAATGCACACCAACGCCGTATTTAACGGCCATTTCTAAGTCATCATTGATCACAAAAGGAACACGATACTCAGCGCACATCGCTTTCATATACTCAACTTCGTAAGCCTGTTCTTCTTTGGGTACTTTTTTTCGGCGATACTGCAAAATGGCAACTTCACGTGTTGCCATTGCACCTTCTAGCTTAGCCAAAAGTAGCTCTAAAGGATCATCATTTGTAATTAAATATAAACCGCGCATTTAACTCTACCTTTGGGTTATGTCATTCTATTATAAAGCTAATGGTGACTAATTCTTTAATGAATTGGGACCGAAAATGCTTTGCTTTGCACAAAAATCCCACGACCAAGCTCAGGCTATATAAAAATACCTATTTTCAGTGATAGTCGCCCCACCGCTTTCGCAGTTTGATGGATACAGAAAGCAACAAGAATAAAATAAAAATAACAACTTTATAACAAGGATAAGAGAAACGCAGCGATCTGATACGGCTTTTTAGCTTTTTAAACCAGTGATGTTGAAATAACATCATAAAAGCTAAAAAGCCGCATATTTTACTTAACGTCCATATAAAAAAAGCCTAGAGAAGGTCGCTCTAGGCTTGGAAAACTAAAAGCACTTTAAAATTCAAAGCACTTATATATTATTTGGTGAAAATATAAACAACGATCTCATTATTAGAACATTAACTCATACTTTGCAACTGTTAATTTCAAGCTTTTAATAAAACTTTCATGATGAAGTCACAAAGTGCTTCACTAACTTGGAATTTTATCCAAAGCACGATCTTGTAAGCTTAAATTTCCACGTAAAACATCGGAAAACATACGCCAGTCAGAAATAAAACTATACAAAGGCTGTTTAAAACTGGCTGGCTTATTTTTTTCAAAAACAAAATGACCTACCCTCGCACAGGCATAACCAGAGACTAAGCCGTATATAAAATAGCGCGGCTTGCGTTTAAGTATGGCTTTAGAGAAAAAGTACAGTCCAATTGAACTGCCTGCAACGTGTAGCCGACGACTCATGATGTTGCGGTGCTCTGTTAGATAAAAACGATAAAACTGGTGATAGTCCTTAATCGGCAATTGAAAATTATGTTCAGCGTCATGTTCCTGTTTCGGTTCAACCTGAGCATTCATCTGTCATCATCCTGATGGTTTTTTACCAACATAGCTGAAAATATGCAATCTGCAAAGTGCAATCGCCTCTAGGCGCGTGTCCACTAAAAACAGAATTGTTTTTTGATCAATCTCACGCTGCAACTTTGTTTTATTGTGTCGTCAAGTCTTACATACTGTCTCTTTTTCGCTACAATCCAGTGGTCCATTGGTGTGCCTTTAGTGCACATAAAAACAAACTACAGATCATGCATCTAAATACATAAAGGCTTGGCACTGACCTAGCCCCTCAAATTAGGAATTTTTCATGGTTGAAATTGAATTAAAATTTCAGATTAGCGAAGCACGACGTACCGCCCTTCTTAAAGCTTTAGATCCTAAAAAATCTGAAACGATTCAACTTCAAGCCAAGTATTTTGACACGCCTGATCGCCTCTTGGCCCAACATGGTGCTGCTTTGCGTCAGCGTCTTGAAGGTGCTTGCTGGATTCAAACACTCAAAGCCGCAGGTAAAAGTCATTTACACCGTTTTGAACATAATCATAATTTGGGTGAGTTAGAGTCATCTCCTGAACTGGACTTAAGCATTTATGAAGCTATTCCAGAGGCTCAACAGATTTTAACCCAAGCTTTAGGCTCAGATGCAGCTGCGTTAAAGCTCACCTTTGAAACGGACATCCAACGCACCTATCGCGTCATTGAGTTTGAAGATGCTGAAATTGAAGTCTGTTTGGATGTTGGTGTGGTTCGTGCATCTGGTCGAGAACAGACCATTCATGAGGTAGAATTCGAACTCAAATCAGGCTCTGTTCAGTCGCTTTTGGCCTTTAGTTTTGAATGGGTGAAGAAGTATCAACTGTGGTTAGATGTCCGCAGCAAAGCCGAAATGGGTAATCTACTGGCACTTGAGCAAACCGTAAGTCCAGCACGTTTTGAAAAAGAGTTTGTCTTATCGAAAAAAGAAAGTGCGGCACATAACCTGAGTTTGTTGATTGGTCAGCAAATGCAGCATTTACTGCCGAATATTGCTGCAATTTCAGCAGGTGTTGCTGAGCAAAGCCATATTGATCAGGCACAAACCGCTTTAGAGCACTTACAACTAACCTTAGCTTTGTTTAAGGACTGGAATAGCAATATTTCTGATAAATGGGCGATGCAACTTGCCGCATTTAAGCATCAGTTTGATCATTTACAACATTTGCAGCATATGCAAAGCACCCTAGGCGCTTTTCTTCAGAATCCAACCACTACAGAAAATCTTGCCAAAGACATTTTATATGCTCAAGAAAAGCTTGGAAATTTAGTTAAATCGACCCAAAACGTCCATCATTATCTTGAGTTATTAACCTTTAGTTTAAGCTCACATGATCATGTGCAGAAGCAGGATTTAAAAACCTATGCGCACAATACCCTGCAAAACCAATATCGACAGCTACAGGAAAGCTTAAATGCTGCGGATATTAGTCACTTTGAAAGCTTAGATGTATTGGCGCAGAAAATTAAGGAATTGAAGTTTAGCTTTCCTATTTTAACGTCAATTTATGATGTGAAAAATTTGCAGAAATACAGTAAAGCGTTGAATGATGCCCAACAAGCTGCACATGAATATCAAATCTTGGCGACTTCAGCTGCATACATTCAACAGACCGAACTTGAAGCCAGTGATTGGTTTGTTTTGGGTTGGCTCACAGCAAAGCTTGAAGTTTATGCCGATAAACTTTTAGAAGCGACAGAACAGTTCTTAGTTAGCCGTAAATTCTTAAAATAACGCTCTGTATACCAAAGCAGTCATGTTAAATACATGACTGCTATCGTCCCTCGACAAGGCCTGACAAGCCGCAAAACCACGATAGAAGATCGTGGTTGGTCGCTTCAAACCGCTAATTTATCTATGACAAAACGGCCTATTATCAAAACAATACAGGCTTTATATTCATTTTTATTCTTAAAAAGTAAGGCTATACATTCCTACTCAATGTAGATTTATTATCACTTCGATGTAACCATCTGTACTTATTAACTCTGCATATTTCTAACCACTATCTTCATTTTAAAAGTGACATCTAGCACACTATTTCTGCTCTTTTAGCTTATACCTATTCAAGTCTGGTCTTTTTTTGCTCAATTTAGCTTATAGTAAAACGTAGGTTGTCATGAGTCAGGGCTATGCAAGAGATTGAGTTTAAGTTTCAAGTTCCAGTTAAGAAGCGTAAGGCATTGCAAAAAGCTTTTACACTGCTCAAGGCTGAGCCGATTCATTTAGCAGCCCAATACTTTGATACAGCGGATCAAACACTTGCTAAGCATTGCATCGCGATTCGACGTCGGCAGGAAAATGATGAATGGAAACAAACTTTCAAAGCAGTGAATACCGCAAAAGTATTGAGTCGCTTGGAACTTGAATTTGATATAGCGCCACCTGAGACGACTACACTCGACTTAGAGAACTATAAAGATTATTCCGCTATCTACAAAAAATTAAAACGCGCTTTGGGGCTTCCACTTCCAACCCTTGAATTGCTCTTTGAAACCAATATCCAACGTTTACGCGTTTTGCAAAATATTGAAAGCAGTACAGTTGAAATTGCTCTCGATATTGGCAAAATTTTTAAAGAACAAAACAGTGTTGATATTTTCGAGATCGAATTTGAATTAAAACAAGGATCAACAGAGGATTTGATCGCATTTATACGACCTTGGGTTCAAAAATACCAACTGAGTCTCGACACACACAGTAAATCTGACTATGGCCTTCTAGCTGTTCGTCAGCAAAGTTGCTTTCCTGCACAGTATCAAACACTTCTTCTACTGAACAGAAGCTCAAGAGAAACTGAAGCGCTACAAAGCATAGTGGCCAATTGCTTACAGCACTTACTTCCGAATGCCAGTTCAATTGCTCGACAGCAGTACTCCACTGAGCATGTGCATCAGGCCCGCGTGGCAATCCGCCGCTTGCGTACCGCACTGAAAAGTTTTGCTGCATGGTCGGAGGCTACGCAACCGCACTGGAAAACGGAACTCACCACTATTTTTCAAGCCTTAGGTGGAACACGTGACATCGATGCGCTAAACGAAGACTTACTCCCTCAACTGATTGAGGCAGGTTATCCTTTAGACCATCTTGCTCCAAATACAGAAGCCATCACTGATGTCTGCGCCCTATTCCAACGAGCAGAAACGACGCAACTTTGGCTTGAATTAATTTTATTTACAGAGCAAGAACTAGATTCGCCTTCAAAAGCCAAACTGAAAAAGCATGCACTCAAAGTTATACATGCTTTACACGATAAAATATGTGCACATGCCGAGCACTTTAGCCAGCTTGAAGATGAGGAAAAACACCGTATTCGTAAACAAGTCAAACAACTGCGTTATAGCATTGAGTTTGTGACGTCTTTACTCGATGTAAAAGCATTAAAAACCTATTTAAAAAAACTCAAAGCAGTTCAGGAAAGCCTAGGGCACTATAATGATTTGGTGGTTGCAGATGCCTTATTTCAACAAGCCCCTGAACCAGAAGCTGCTTATAGTTTTGCCACAGGATGGATCGCCGCGGAAAAAAATAGAATGCTGAAATTGGTTGAACAACAGCTGATGCTGTTCAGTCAAACCAAAAAGCTGAAATAGTCTTTTAAATTAAAATATAGATCAGCAGCGAAAAGTTCTTCTATAGGTGAATTCCCTGTCTACACCTAAGTTAACGATACTTGCCGTACACCTTCCACGTATTGTTATCTGCTAAGGGGGCGTTATAGCTATCACTGCGCTGCTTACGTGGTTTGTCTCGTGCATCGACCAGTTCAAAGTGTGCTTCGGTACTTAACACGATACCATTTACATAAAATCGGGTACGGGTATATTCACTCTGCCCATGCTGAAACACATAGGTTCTGAGGTCAATAAATTCCCTATGCGCAACCAAGGCGGCGTTATCATCGCTGTCCAACCAAGCGCGCATGGCTTGGACTTGCTCTGGCTCAAACTGCCCACATTTTTCGATTAAGCTTGCAATACCGCGAAAACTTTTAGATTCTTTGGCGCGGGTTTTATTAATCCGAATACGATCGACGTGAAAATAAAACAGCGGTAAGTTCAAATGACTAGGTAAATGAATTGCATCCAACACTTCATCTTCCATAAAAGGTTGGAACAAGTCTTGTGCCCGCTCAATCAAACCCATCCACTGACGGTAGTAGTCCTCAACTTCCGCTTTCGTGCCATAGTAGATCGGTAAGCCTTCGACATTGGCTAAATTTTGTGGTGGCCAAATGTTTTGACGCAATAAAGCAATATCACTTTTTACCGCAATCGCGTCTTGCATGGATATTCTCTATTTTATTGCTTAGGCTATTTTTAGATTAAGGCAAAGGTTTAGTTTCTGCAAGGCTTTGCCTATAATGCAGTCTGAGTTATTTATGTATTTTAGGACAAGTTCATGGTTCAGAAGATTGAAGCAACAGATGTAACCGAAGAAGAAGCGTTGAATGCTGCTTTTTTTGAACGTGCAGATGAATTTATTAAGCAAGCCAACGATTTTTGTCGCACTGAAAAAGGTTCACAAGTGAAACCTGCTGAAATACGTGGCCAAGTAAGTGCCGCGATGTTGTTTGGTACAGCCCGTTTTAACACGTGGGTGGCAGCCAACAACTTTAAAGATGGCGATGAAATGCGTGAGGCCAAAGAGCAAGTGATGTCTTATATTTTGCAGCAGTTCCAAATGATGCTTGAAGACAACTATGATGAATATTGTGAACAGTTTGAAAACTACCTTCGTTTCCGTCATAACGAAGAATTTCATGCCAACAAGCATGACCACAAACACGATCACTGATCAATCAAAGCCTGCTTCGCGCAGGCTTTTTTCATTTCGTCGTATTTGAAACGAAATACAATGTTGCAACACCTCAATTTACAGTATGGTAATCGCTAAGGAATATGACTTAGGGAAGAACATGCAGCATTTGGACTTTGCACTCATCGATCCACACATCCATCAGTGGGACCCCTATAACACGCCACATGCAGCGGCTTTGGCAGTCAAATTATTGGGTAAGCATCCTAAGCTTTTGGACAAAATGGTTCGTTTGGTGAAACCTAAAGATCTGATTGAAACCCTAGGCCTAACCCGTCATATCACACGTCCTTATTTGCCCCAAGACTATAAACACGATACTGGCCCATACACAGTAGAGCAAGTGGTACATGTTGAAGCCAGTTGGCATCACAGCAAAGGTAAAGGCGTGGTTGAGGAAACTCAATTTATTGAGTCTTTAGCTTTTGGGGCAGATACGGTCAAATTGGGTGGCATTGTCGCAACAGCTGACCCACGTGATCGTAACTTTAAAAAGATCCTAAAATTACACCATAAAGCTTCACCACACTTTCGTGGTATTCGTAAAATGGCGTCTTTTCATGAAGACAAAGAAATCCATGCGTGGACAGGTGAGCCACAGTTATATCGCAATAAAAAATTTCTCAAAGGTTTCGAAGTACTGTCCCAATACAACTTGAGTTTTGATGCTTGGGTTTATTCGACACAGCTTGAAGATGTGATTTATCTGGCCAAGCAGTTCCCAGAAACTTCCATTGTGCTAGACCATTTGGGTACACCTGCGGGTTTATTTGGTCCAATTGGTGCAAATACAGGCATAACGCAGACGGCACGCGAAAATATTCTCTTTCGTTGGAAGGACCACTTAGCTGAACTTGCAAGCTGTCCAAACGTCTATACCAAAATGTCAGGACTATTCATGCCTGTATTAGGACATCGTTTTCATAAAGAAGGCCGACTGGCTTCCAAACAAGAAGTCTTTGACCTTGCACATCCCATGATTACACATGCCCTCACCTGTTTTGGAATCTATCGAGTAATGTTTGCCTCGAACTTTCCTATGGATTCGGTCAGTACATCGTTGGTGAATATTATCGATGCCTTTAGCGATGTCGTCGCTGCCTATGAGCCTGATGCTTTAGAGCGCGTATTCCATCACAATGCCAAACAGTTTTATCGGCTTTAATTAAAAAAATAAGAAAACTAATTTCTAAAAGCTATAACAAAAAGAACCCCTCAATTTTGAGGGGTTCTTTTAAATGAAAACTGAAATCTTTACTTTTTCAGCGCTGGTTGCGCTTTGCCATATTGGTCAGCCATCACTTCAACCAACTGATCCAGCTTAATATACTTCTGAATCACCGCATCAACATCGGCTTTGCCAATTTTTGCCAATGCTAAATCACGCTGTTCGCGATCCAGTAAAGTACGATTTCGCTTCATTTGAGGAATTAACATACGATGGATATTGCGACTATCTTCAAGTGCAGTCACACGCTTTTTCAAAATATCAGCCTTGGCAGCTTCCACTTCCTGTTCAGTAACGCCTTTGGCCAGTAACTCATTCAAGACTTTATACACCGCCTGAGACACTTGAGCCGATTTGCCTGCGCTATAGTTTGCATCAATCGTTAGCGCTCCTGACTCCGTCCAGTCATCCAGCGAAATGCTGCTGCCAAAACCATAGACCAAGGCATTCTTTTCACGTAGCTCTTGCGCCAAACGAGAAGATAATTGTGACTCACCTAAAATGTGCTCGAGTACCTGTAAGGCAGGTGCATCTGGGTGGTATGTGCCTACAGGGAACGTCATAATACTCTGATAGCTACCAAACTCACGCTGCTCTGACAGTGCATGTACACGCTGCGCTTTATATGCCGTAAAGTCAGAAGTAATCCGCTGATAAGGCGCTGCCGAATTCCAGTTTGCAAAAGCCTGATTTAAAGTCTTTTTCATCTTTTTCGTATCAATCACACCCGTTACCGAAATTTGTGCATGATTCATCGCAAAAAACTGCTGATACAACTGTTTAACCTGAGCTTGTGTTGCGGCCTGATACTGCTTCTTGACATATTCAGGCTCGAAGTGATGTCGAATATCCCCAATTGGATACGTTTCAAGTAAACGAGCAATGGTTAAAGCCGCTACAGTTTCAGGTTCAGTATACGGCCGATCTAGACTTGCTAAGCTTTGTGACTTAATCAAATCAAACTGGCTTTGTTCAAAAGTTGGATTTTTAAGGACATCAATCACGAAGTTAAAAAATTCATCAAACTTTTCTTTCTTCGCCACGATTGAAATATTAATCCCATTGCCATTACTTGCTGCACTTGCACCTCCACCCGCATCTATAGAATGATCGGCAATATCTTGCAAGCTATATTGAGTTGAAGCTCTGAGCAGTAAATAAGAAGTCAGGTCTAATAACTCTGCTTTATTAAACAAACTTTCTGCAGTACCAAAATCAATCGAAATGGTGGCATAAGTCTTATCATCACGCGTAGTACTTGGGTACAGCGCATATTGCATGCCATTTTTTAACTTGCCACGCTGAATTTGTTTTTCAGCACTTTCTAAATATTGCTTTGAACTTTTTACATATCCAGCCACTTCTGCCTTATACGCACTGACATCTTTCAATGGTTCTTCAGCCACTGCTTGTTGGTCTAAAGTTTTTGCTGGGGTCGCTTCTGCCGCTTGTTCAAGTGCTTTTTTCTGATCTTCTGGGGTTGGTAAAATTGTGCCTGAAATACGATGCTCGGGTACTAAAAAGTCATCTAAACGTTGGTTCACATCAGTAACGCTGAGCTGTTGTAAGTGTTGCTGATCTTTAAAGTATTGTGTCCAATCACCATTGGCAGAAACCACGTAGTCACTGAGCATACCACCGACTGCCGTTGCGCTGCTGAACATGCTTTCTTGGGCATTTTTAATCATGCTCTTCACGCGGTTGAGCTCAATCTCGTTGAAGCTTGGTGTCTTTTCTACTCCAGCAACCAAAGCCGACTCGACTTTTTTCACATCATGGTTGGGTGCATAAACTGCGCCCATAAACACCATATTGAAATCTTGGTCTAACCATGTGGTCGACTGAACAGCTGTCGCCGTTCCCGTTTCTACAATGCTTTGGTACAAATGTCCACTGGGTTGCATGGTGTATAAATACGGTGACACCGCCAGCGCAGTCTTAATGTTCTCGTTTTTACCATTCAGGTAGATATTATATTTGGCGAAATTACTGCCTTTTTTCACCACAAACTGGCGATCTTTAATCTTACTGGCATCTAAGACAGGCACTTTAACTTTCGCAGGCACAGCGCGCGTTTTAATCGCACTAAACTTTTCATCAATCTGCTTCAGTACAGCTGCTTGGTCAAACTTACCTGAAATGACAAATACCGCATTATTCGGTGCATACCAGTCACGATAAAACTTATTCAGTTCAGCCATTTTGATTGACTGTAACTCATTTAGATCACCAATCGGTAAACGCCCTAAATATTGATTACCATAAGCAGACTTCCACATCTGATCCATGAGTACCGAAAAAGGCTGATCCATACGGACTTCACGCTCGCGTTTTACAATCGCGATTTCAGACGGTACATATTTTTCTTGGAGCACCAAGCCGTCCATACGCTCTGCTTCAAGATGAATCAGCTCATTAATCGCATTTTGTTCAGGACGAACCACATTAATATATTTGGTTGAATAATAGTCCGTGCTGGCATTATTCATTAAACCGTACTGATCTAAACGGCGCTGAAACTCGTCCCCTGGAACATTTTTAGTTCCCTTGAACGCTAAATGTTCCAGTAGGTGCGCCAAACCGCCCTTACCTTTGGGATCGTTCAATGAACCAGTCAAATAGACCATATTCATATACACTTTATTTTCTTTATCGTTTGGCGCAAGAATAATACGTAAACCGTTATCTAATTTATATTCTTCAATTTTCTGTTCCGATTTTACCAATACGGGTTGTGCCCATACTGTGCCCCCAAAGCCAAGTAGCAATACCGACAAACTCAATGTTTTAAAACGCATTAACATTATTTTTCCAAATAATTCGACAAAATATGAATGATTCTCAACATCATAGAGGAAAGTGAAATTATTTTTATAGTAATTTGGTGAAAAATAGCATTTTAATCAATGCTTATTTTTCACCAGTAGTTTTAATTTAAGAGAATTACAACTTAATCTAAGTAAAGTTCAGCCGTCATATATAACTTGGCATAGCCAGAAATTTGGATTCGTGTTTCAGACTGAATATCACAGTAAAGCAATCCTCCACGGCTCGATGCCTGATAGGCAAGCAATGAGGTTTTACCCAACTTCTCCGCCCATAGAGGTGCAAGACCTGTATGCATGGAGCCTGTCACAGGGTCTTCATTGATGCCTTTATGCGGTGCGAAATAACGCGCGATATAGTCATAGTCTTGCGACGTTGAAGTCAGGGTAACATCCAAGTTTTCAGCGGTAATAGCAGTACTGACTTTGTGCTTTTCTGCCATTTGACGAATTTTATCCAAGTTCGGTTTGGCATCCTTAACGGCCTGCTCAGACTCACAGACTAAAATATAAGCCTGTGGGTTTAAATAGACTTCTTTAATTTCACAATCGACCAACTCATGAATTTCCGCAGGATAGTCTTCTAACTTTTGCGGTGCACGAATTGGAAAATTCATATGAATCTTGCCGTCAGCATCTTGATCAATGATAAAAATACCCAAGTCTTTTACATGAAACTGGATACGTTTAGCATCGGTATAATCGCGAAACAGGACGAAACTACTGGCTAAAGTCGCGTGCCCACAAAAGTCTACTTCAACCTGAGGAGTGAACCAGCGAATTTCAAAGTTTTCAGCATCAATCACTTTCACAAAAGCCGTTTCTGCCAAATTGTTTTCCAGGGCAATATTCTGCATCAAATCTACTGCTAACCATTCATCACGCACAATCACAGCTGCAGGATTACCTTTGAATAATTCAGTTGTAAAGGCATCGACTTGATACATTTTCATCGTTTTTCTCCTAAATTGAAGCTTTATTTTGCAAAAAACTGCGCAAAAAAGTAGATACAGTTTTTCGTCATTTATGGATACACGCCCAATAAAAAGAAGCCTAATCATGAAGATAGGCTTCTTTTCAGTTCATAAGCTATATATTTCTCAGCTTAGACTTCTTTTAAGTCCACATTGTCTTGCTCAAAAATGCGCTTATCTGTTTGACCTAAGACTTGACTGGTCACGACACCTGCGGTCATCGAACCATTCACATTCAAAGCTGTGCGACCCATATCAATTAAAGGCTCAATTGAAATGAGCAGTGCAACCAAAGTCACAGGCAAGCCCAACATTGGCAGGACAATCAGCGCTGCAAATGTTGCACCACCACCTACACCTGCCACCCCAATCGAGCTCAAGGTCACGACACAAACCAAAGTCAAAATCCAAAGTGGATCGAGTGGATTAATGCCAACTGTCGGTGCAACCATAACAGCCAACATCGCAGGATACAGCCCCGCACAGCCATTTTGCCCAATGGTCGTACCAAATGAGGCTGAAAAGCTGGCAATTGACTCAGGTACACCCAAACGTCGTGTTTGCGCTTCAATATTTAAAGGAATACTGGCAGCACTTGAGCGGCTGGTAAATGCAAAGGTCAGCACAGGCCAAACCTTTTTAAAGAACTGAATTGGGTTCACGCCTGTGAGCGCCAAAATCACGGCGTGCACGATAAACATAATCGCCAAACCGATATAAGACGCAACCAAGAAGCCACCTAAGTTTAAGATGTCCACCATTTTAGAATTGGCCACAATATTGGTCATGAGTGCGAACACACCGTAAGGCGTGAGCATCATAATTAGACGCACCAACTTCATGACCCACGCTTGCAAGATATCAATTGCAGACAACAGCTTTTGCCCTTTCTCAGCATCCGCTTTCATGAGGTTCAAGCCTGCAATGCCTAAAAACACTGCAAAAATGACTACACTGATAATTGAGGTTGGATGTGCCCCTGTCAGCTCGGCAAAAGGATTGCTCGGAATAAATGACAGAAATAAATCAGGTACTTGCAAGTCAGCCACTTGCCCGACATAGTCAGTTTGAATCGTATTTAAACGTTCAGTTTCTTGTGCCCCTTGTACCAAACCTGCCGCAGTTAAGCCAAACAGATTGGTCACCACCACACCGACAAATGCAGCAATTGCTGTGGTAAATAACAAAGTTCCAATACTGATAAAACTAATTTTACCCAATGAACCCGCATCGTGTAGCTTAATCACAGCGCCTAAAATGGAAACAAACACCAAAGGCATCACCACCATTTGTAGTAGTTTGACATAGCCTTTACCGACCAAATTAAACCACTGTACCGACTCTTGCAGTACAGGCGAATGCGTACCATAAAACCCATGTAAAGCGAGACCAAAAACAATACCAAGACAGAGACCTGCCAGTACTTTCTTCGCTAAACTCCAATCGGTTTTACGGGTTTGGCCCAGTAAAAAAAGCAATGCAATAAAAATGATGACATTGACGATTAAGGGGATATTCATATTGTTTCCCTAAATGATGCTGTCATAATTATAAATCAAAATTTAAACGGGCTTACTGTTTTGCGCCATATTCCACGCTGAATGTACAAATTTAGACTGAATTGGCAGTTTTAGAATGTGGTATAAAGCATTTAAACGGCTGTTAAAGTGTTCTTTTACATGACTCAATCTCTGCTTAATCCTCACATTCTGCCCGTCCCTTTAGAAAAAGCATATCGGCTACTCAACCACGGCCCAACCGTGCTGGTTTCCAGTCAAGATGATGAAAGCACCGATGTCATGGCCGCGGCTTGGGCATGCGCCCTAGAGTTTAGCCCAGCCAAAGTGACGGTCGTACTCGATAAATCTACGAAAACCCGCAGTATTATTGAAAAATCGGGTTTGTTTGCGCTGCAAGTCCCTACACTTAAACAGCTGAAAATGGTCTACGCACTGGGCATGATCAGTCAATATGATGCTCCTGAAAAGTTACGTCAGTGTGGGGTCGAACTTTTTCAGTTTGGTCACAGCCCAATTCCAGTGGTTGAAGGCTGTAGCGCTTGGATTCTGTGTGAACTCATTCCTGAACCGCATAATCAACAGCAACATGACTTATTTATTGGTAAAGTCATTGCCGCTTATGCAGATGATCGTGTTTTTAGAGATGGCCATTGGTACTACCATGAAGCCGCAGATGAATGGAAAAGTATCCATCATGTTGCAGGCGGGCATTTTTATACCATTGGTGATGCCGTGGATATTAATGCACTTAAAGACACTGATTAAATTGACTTCGCCTTTACTCCGCTCGACTAAAGACGGACATCACCCGATTGTTTTATTGTAAATTTCATCTTATAGTTCAAGTGTATTTTTTAAACAAATAGTCAAATGATGATGAACAGGACGTTCTCAAGCACCGTACAACTGAGTCTCTTTCTCTGCCTGAGTATGTGCTTGGGAATTGGCATCTTACGTTTTTCTTATACCGCTCTACTGCCGTCCACTCGCGAAGCCTATGAGTGGTCACACAATTTCGCCAGCCTACTCGGTAGCGCCAATCTGCTGGGTTATCTGATCGGAGCATTTTGGGCGATGAAGTTGCCACAGAATGCAAAAATGCCAATCTATATCATTTTTGCTGCGCTCTTTGGTTCAATCAGCCTGTTTGCCTGTGCATTTGCGCATTTTAACGAAGTTTGGTATTTGGTGTGGCGCATCATTTCAGGTATCGGCGGTGGTTTGCTGATGATTCTATCGCCCAGTATTGTGGCACAGTGCAGTGAGTTACAGCACCGTTTTAAAATTAATCTCATTGGATTTAGCGGAATAGGAATTGGTGTATTGGCAGCCACGCTGTTTATGCCGTATTTAGACCGTATTGCAATCAGTAGCGCATGGTTCATTCTCTGTGGCTTTGCATTTGTCATTACATGGTTATTATGGAGACTGGTTCGTCCTTTCCAAAAGCAACTACACAGCATCCCTACAAGCCAGCCCCAAACTCATACAGTGAATAAAATTTACTATAGCTTACTCATTGTTTATGCCTGCAGTGCCTTTGCGTATATTCCCCATTCTTTGTTTTGGATTGATTACTTAAGCCATGTTTTAACGCTAAATTTATATTGGATCAATTTTAACTGGATTTTATATGGCTTAGGCAGCGCTTTGGGTGCAGCGACAGCTTATGCTTTAGCACGTAAATTTGGCAACTTTCACGCTTTAAAGATTTTATACAGTGTCTATATTGCGGCAGTTTTTATTGCGGTTCTGAGTTTCTCGCCTGTATTTACGCTCCTGTCTTCATTTCTCACAGGCCTACTGAACCCTGCGGTGGTCTTTCTCACCTCCTACACCATCTTACAACTCTACGGCTTGGCCTATAAAAAGTTGTGGAGTATGGCAACACTCAGCTTTGCAACGGTCCAACTGGTCGGTGGTCTAAGTTTTAGTACCTTGCAGCATTTGGGTTGGTCATATCACTTTCAGTTTATGCTTGCTGCGGGAGTTCTCGGTTTAGGAACATTGCAACTATTTTACTTTACCCGTAGGACATCCACCTCCAATCCAACAACTAAAAAAGAAGCCTTTTAATCCTTCACATAGAAGGAAATCGAAAAAGAGTTGTAGGTTCCGTTATAAAGGGCCGTCCATGTTAAATACCTGTGATATTTTTAACTTACCTCTAAATACTACAAATGTACGGTTTAAGTATAAGAAAAGAACCCAATTGATGTGCCTTCTATAACCAATACAATTCACGCATTCAAACTTTTACAGCTGTAGATCAAAGCTCGGTTATTTCAATGCATTTAAAGTTAAATACGGATAAGGATTTACGGCTCCTTTTCCAGTCCTATAAATTCCATAGTGCAAATGTGGTGGCGTATTCTTGGCATTGCCCGTGTTCCCGACATAGCCCAATACTTCTCCCACTTCAACCCAATCACCCGTTTGAATATTAGGCGCATAAGCATCTAAATGTGCATAGTAGTGACGGCTTAAGTTTGGTCCCATTACCCATACTACTTGTCCACCTAGACTATTGAGGCCGACATCCAAGACAATGCCTGATGTAGCACTTAAGACAGGTGTTCCGCGTTTAGCGAAGATATCAATACCTTGATGTTTTCGTCCCTGACCACGTGCTGCCCCCCAAGTATCTTGTATCTGCTTATGGCTTACACCTTGTACAGGCACATTTAAGTTTTTTGCTAAAGGCGTCTTATATAACTGCCAATATAAATATGGATAACTCAAACCTGCTGCTTCACCCGAAACGGGTGGCTGACATCCACTCATCAGCAGACTTATACTTAAAATAGCTCCACTCAGAACTAAACGAGGCATGATTCAACTACTCAGCTAATTTTTAGATATTAAAATAAGATAAAGTTACCTTTTCATACTAAATGCCTCATATATTGAAAGATATCTTATATATGTAACGGCAAAGCCCTCATATAAAATGAGGGCTTTGCTTCAAATAAACCACGTAAAACTACTTACGCTTCTTCAGTTTTTTCTCTAAGGCTTTCAGCTTAGACTGATGCTTAGAGATCTTTTTTAAACGTGCTTTGATCTTCTGTTTTAATGTTTTCACAACATTATTCGACATAGGGTCCTCCTTTGGTTCAACTCCCTTTGATCGATTCTTCCTTGAAATGCCTTTAACATTCGTTCATGAAATAGCAATACGCCTAGCGTTGTTGCTGATCTGGGTTCGGTTGGTTTTGATTCGGCTGTTTTTGCTGACCTTGATTTGGTTTGGGTTGTTGTTGCTGTTGTTGCTGGTCTGGTTGTTCTTGTGGTTGATTTGGTTGTTGTTGACGTTGCTGCTGATTGTTCTGCTGTTGATTTTGTTGATTAGCCATGAGACTACTCCTTTATCATCTGCCGTAACATTCGACAAAGACCACCATACATCACTCAGCTAAAAACCCAAGCTATAAGCTGTATCAAAGTACTTCATTGTAATTACATATATAAATTGTGGTTAAGAATCAACTCTCCTTTTTATTTAACCTTACCTATACTCACTGAAAGCACAAATCCTTTAACCTAGTTTTACATTGCAAACCTATTTCCAGAGCTATTTTCAACACAACAAAAGAAAACCCGCAGTATGTGCGGGCTTCTACCAATTCAGCTTAAAACTTATTCCATATTTGCAATGATAGCCTCACCAAACTCTGAACAACGCAATAAGGTTGCATTTGGCATTAATCGCTCAAAATCATAAGTGACTGTTTTCGCCTCAATTGCCCCTGAAATCCCCTTAATGATCAAATCTGCCGCCTCAACCCAGCCCATGTCCCGTAGCATCATTTCAGCAGAAAGAATAATAGAGCCTGGGTTGACTTTATCTTGGCCTGCATATTTTGGTGCTGTTCCGTGCGTGGCTTCATAAACAGAAATCGCCCCACCAATATTCGCACCTGGCGCAATACCAATCCCTCCAACTTCTGCAGCCAGTGCATCAGAAATATAGTCACCATTCAGGTTTAAAGTCGCAATCACTGAATAGTCCGCAGGACGCATTAAAATCTGTTGCAAGAATGCATCGGCAATCACATCTTTAATGATAATGTCTTTACCATTTTTTGGGTTTTTAATTTTTACCCATGGCCCGCCATCAATGAGCTCACCACCGAAACGGTCCATCGCAAGCTCATAGCCCCACTCTTTAAACGCCCCTTCGGTATATTTCATGATGTTGCCTTTGTGAACCAAGGTCACACTCGACTTATCATTATCAATCGCAAATTGAATCGCTTTACGCACAAGACGCTGCGTTCCCTCTTTCGATACGGGCTTAATCCCAATACCACAGTTATCTTCAAAGCGGATTTTAGTCACGCCCATTTCTTCTTTGAGGAACTTAATCACTTTCTTCGCTTCAGGAGAGTCGGCTTTCCACTCGATTCCTGCATAAATATCTTCTGAGTTTTCACGGAAAATAACCATATCGGTCAGTTCAGGATGCTGAACAGGTGATGGTACGCCTTCAAACCAACGTACAGGGCGTACACAGACATACAAATCTAATTCTTGGCGTAGCGCCACGTTCAAAGAACGAATGCCCCCGCCGACGGGTGTTGTTAAGGGGCCTTTAATTGAAACTACAAACTCGCGTAGCGCATCAAAAGTTTCTTCTGGCATATAAGAGCCATAAATTTTATTGGCTTTTTCACCGCAGTAGACTTCCATCCACTCAATCGAGCGTTTACCACCATATGCTTTTTGTACTGCAGCATCTACTACAGTTTTCATGGCTGGTGTAATGTCGACACCAATACCATCGCCTTCAATAAAAGGAATAATCGGTTGATTTGGAACATTTAATGATAAATCTGCGTTTACGGTAATTTTACTACCATCCGCAGGAACGATGATCTTCTGATAACCCATTTTGCAGGCGCTCCCTTTTATTATAATTGGCAAATTTAAAAAATAATTGCCGATAGACAATACTTTCCACTCTTCTTATCGCATAATAGCTTAATCGAATTCCGCTGTTTTTGAGATTTATACGAGAAATAACTACATTTCTCTATTAAATAAATCTTGATATTTCTTATTTTATGTAATTACAGAAGTTATTGACTATGAAAATCGTCATCCTGAATAATGCTGATAATATGAGTCTGTATCAATCCGTTACAATCTAATCAAAACCACTAAAACCCTTACAAAACAAAACTTACACTCTATTTTAGTCTTTTTTATTCTATTTTAATCCTCAATAAAAACGGGTATCTTAACGGGTAACATATTTCTATTAACAAGATACCCGTATGCTCACAGATGCAAAAGTCAGAACTTTAAAATCACTAGAAAAATCTTACCGAATACTTGATGCTGAACGTTTATATATTGAAGTGCGCCCGACTGGTAAAAAAATTTGGCGATTCAAATTTGTCTTACATGGAAAAGAAGGGACTATTAGTTTTGGCGAATACCCTGCAGTATCACTTCAGGATGCTCGTAAGCTTAAAGACGAGGCTAAAGCTAAACTTGCTAAAGGCTTGAACCCTGTTGAAGAAAAGAAAAAAGATAGAATTGAAAAAGAATTGGCTGTTAACAATACATTTAAGGCCATTGCTCAAGAATATGTTCAAGAGAGAATGAAGTACAAATCAGAGGACTATATCGGCCGTTTTAATAATTCTATGGAAAAGGATGTCTACAAAGCCATTGGCAATAAGCCAATCAATGACGTTAGCTCTGCAGATATCTTATCCATTATGAAGAACACTGTTCAACGTGTATTAAGTCAAGGGAAGCATGGCACTGGTGAGTCTGCTGCCAACCTTAATCGTAGATTCATTGGTTTAGTTATGCGCTATGCAATTGTGACTTTACGCGCTGATAACGATCCCACATACGCGGTAAGGGAGGCCATTGAATCCCCTGAGGTAGAACATGCTCGACCACTTGAAAAGCATGAGAAGAATGCACTACGACAAAATATTGATAGTTATGGAGGTTCTACAACCGTTAAGAATGCATGTTTGGCAATGCTTTACTCTATGCTCAGGACTGTTGAAATAAGAAAAATGGAATGGAGTTTTGTAGATTTTGAAGAGAAGATTATCAAATTTCCTAAAGCCTCTAGACGATTAAAGCAAGAACGAACAATGAAGAAAAATCGAGTTCATATCGTTCCCATTTCCAATCAATTACTTAATATTTTGAATGAACAATATGCTTTTACTAAAGATCAAAAATATGTATTCCCTTCCCCGCAAAAAAGAGACTGCATGATCTCTAGAACTACTCTAAACAAAATGCTTACATATATTGGCTTAAATCAAGTAACAGCTCATGACTTTAGGGCTACAGCCTCAACTGAATTAAATGGCCTTGGCTATAATACTGACTGGATTGAAACACAACTAGCCCATGCCGAAGTAAATAAGACCCGCGCTTCATATAACCATGCGAAATATTTGACTGATCGTAGAAAGATGCTTCAGGATTGGGCAAATATTGTAGATAGCTGGAGCACATGAATTATGAAAATATCAGATATAACACCCAACTAACTACCTAATGCACTAGATAAGTAATGAAAGTAAAATCGGTTCTAGTGATTGATTGGGAGTTATTTGGAAAGCTAATCGAAAAAGAAAAAATTAACATATCTCCCTCGGTCTCAAGATGGAGTGCGTTTTATACTGGCTTTGGTGTAAACGATCAAAAAATTGTATATTACTGAATATTTCTCTCATGTGCGCAAACTTTGAAGCGATCAGAAAGAATCGCGCATTCTTGCTAGACCTTCCTGAACCAGATCAATTAGAATTCCCTAAAGACATATTTCCGAACTCCCCCTCACCTTTGATCTTTTCCAATGACGTCAAGATCAAATAGATATCAGTTGATTTTGGAATGATTCTCAAATGGGCAAAAGAAAAAATTTTTGGAAAGTACACATATAATGCCTGGACAGAGATGGTTGCTGAGAAACCCAGTTTTAGAGAAGCTCGGCACAAGTCTCAATTTGGTTTAATCCATTTCGAAACCATCTTTGAACCCCAATACATTAATGGGAAATCGCACTCGAATGAGCTGTTTCAAGAAGGAATTTAGTTTAAAAAGTGCTGTATGATTTTAATATGTATCGAGAACAAGGCTGCATACAACCTGGCCTTGCTTACTAATGTTGAATCGATAGAACGAAATGAAAAGCTACAGCTTGCTGTGAAAGGTGTCAAAGAAAGGTTTAGGTTGACAACAAAAATGTTTAACACTAGAGGGATTGCCAGTTCCTCCTTATTAAAACAACGTGGAAAGGTGCTAAGGTTATTAGAAAATTAGGCCCTAATTTATTGATTTATATATAATCCTTTAAAAAATTAGGACACAACTCTAAATATGAAAAGCTTTTTAATCTCTGGGGCTTTCGCACTCTCACTATTTTCCACCTTAGCGAATGCGGAATACTATAAAGTTTACATTAAAAGAGACGACAGCAACATCTACATGGATACCCAAGCAAAACTAATTATTAAAACTAAATATTGCTATGAATATATTTATGGAGAGGAAGCTATTTTGATTTACGATAAATATTCATACTCAAATCAGTTAATTTTTAAAAATGGTGAAAAGTGTGACGTTGACTGGATTGCGGTCATTCAATAAATCAGTTTTACCTCCTTTTTCTCAATTCACACACTGCACACAAACTAGGACATGTACCTTTGTCGAAATCGAATATGCTGCACAGCCTGATAGCAGTTGGGTGGCCGCTTTTTGTTTTTCTGGAAGTAGTCGTCTGCTTACACATGGTACGCTTATTAAAAAACCACCCTAAGGTGGTTAAAATATCTAGAAATAATTATTATGAGTTCTATTTTATTATTAGAACTTATTATTCATCAGTAATTTTTTCCTTAGATGGCTCTCTGAAATACTTATAAATTTCATACTCATAATTAACATCATCTAACAAAGTATGTTTGCTGGATTTTTTACTTTGTTTCATAACAATGGATAAAGGAATCTGGTCTTTCTTACTCTCATCAATAGTAATATGTTGTATGAAACCTGCTAACCATAACAGAAACTCATCTTCATTTGAGATTCGAGGAATTAGGGTTAAATCCAACCTTTTAATACCGTCAATTTTATTCTCATCATCAAAAATGGTCGCACAAATTTCATGATCAACTTTTAAATTACTTGAGTGGGTATACTCTCTAACTTTGAGGATTATCAATGTGAAAAGGCCTTTTTGATCCCTTTCAATACCAACCTCTTCCTTAATGTCTTTTATGACTTTTTCAGCCAAAGCTAGATATTGTGGCATGATAATTTCCTTTATATAAATCATACCTAAACTATTATGTGAATACATAATCAATAATTAATTACTCGTTTGTTACGTAAATGAAACTTCCAGTAAATATTGTAAATTCACAATTACACTAAAATTTAACCAGTTTACATATTCTATCCATATTGTGATGTAGTTATATCTTGCAATAAAAAACCACCCGAAGGTGGTTTAACTAAACATCATTGACATCTGTCCAAACTCATAAATGAGTAATGTGAGACCAAATGCTGAGGCTGAAAATACGAGTACTTCTTGCGAGGTCATATCCATCTCCTTCTATTGTTCTATTTAATGCTCTAGTCATTAAGAATGCATTTGACTCTAAATGCAAACAATTATCACAAATTCTAGGGATAGACATGTAAGAGGTTTTATAAAAGTAACTGTGACGTTGATTAAGTGTATAAAGTTGTATAACAACATTTCATAAGAGAGAAAAAACCTCCGCGAATAATAGATATCGAACAGGGTCTTTTATGTCTGATCCATTTAAAAAAATAGAGGCTTAGAACTCTCTTAAGATGGATTGCTTAAAAAATTTACGCATCTGTCTATGTCTTCTAGTGAGACCTAGTACCTCTTTGCGCTTAATAATTTCATCTTCAGTAAAAGGCAGATGATTGATAAGCTCCTCAATCGCCATAACACTATTTTCAATTAAGAAAATATCCTGCTCGGTTGTCCAATTTGAGGTTATATGCTCAGATTTTTTAGGCAGTCTTTTCATAAAAAGAAATTATACCTAATCATGAGGACTTTTAAATTTCTTCAAGCACTCTCGGCATACACAAATTTCTTTATGGTCATTTGTGTAATCAATCTCTCTAGCTCCATGAAGGCCAAATATACACATTAATAATCTGATCATCTTATTCCTCCTTTAAGTACCTAAAAAGTATATGTCTTAGGCATCTATATTTATATGAATCCCTGTAAGACAGCATTTCGAACAACTTTATCGAAGTTTGAATGAAATGAATTTTCAGTAGTGTGACTCTTTAACAATAAACAGAAACTTGCTACCGCACCTATGCTCACCAAAGTTAAGAATTTCATCTTTAATTCCATCCATGTAGAACTTTTGATTCAAACATATCACTGTGATTTGTATTTATCTAACCGCCTTATGATGAATTACTGTTCATAATGTAACCACATTATTATTTATGTAATTGAATTTGTTAAACAATGAAACAATTCCTATTAAATTACACTGATTTATTACAACTTATAAATTTAAAGCTTTATGTGCCCATTTCAGAAATTTATCTTTATCGTTGAAATTAGGGACATTCAATAAATTGATATAGGAAACTTCACCAAAGTTTCCTGAGATTTTATTTGATTCAAGAATTGTAAAATCTTCTTCTCGCCCTACATGTACTTCCCGAAAAAACTCCGTAACTTTCCGATCAAGGTTTAGTGAGGTAAACGCCTCTCTTTCAACTAAAAAGTCATAGATCTGGCTAATCACATGTAGTTCAAATTTTCTATTCATTTTTTCCGTTCTCATAATTATTTTAACAATTGGTTCAATTTAAACTAATTTCTTTTACGGATAAAGACAATAAAAAACTTACTATCAGGGACAGTTAAATAGATTTTCGCTTAGTCTTTGCCAGTAAGATCTCTATACGTTGAGTAACTTCCAATAATTTAAGCTCAGCATCACGCCAAAAATAATAGACGTCACCATGTATGACATACATTTGCTTAATGTAGTTTGCTGCTTTTGTCTTGTTTACTTTTTTAGCATTAAAACATGGTTTATCAAGCACTATTACCCTGCCATCTAAATCACCACCGATATAAATATTCATTTCTATTCTTCTTGTTGTAAGTAATGATTAAAATATATCACAACAAAAAAGCGCAATTATTTGAACGCACTTTATCGACTAAGCATCTGATAAAAAATTAAAATTTATACCAATACGATTTAAGTTAAGCTCCTATTAAAAAAGCCCTACATTTCTGTAAGGCTTTCCCCTTGGTCTTTTGCGCCGAAACAAGGAATCGTTGTTTTTATTTACAACAAAATAATTAAATCATTAATCGAATAAAAAATGAAGAAAAAAAACCTGCAACTTAGGGAAGGTGCAGGTATAAACTGATATTAACTATCATGGAGAACTTAATACCAACTAATATACTTGGTTTATATTGAGACCTCATTCACATTTTATTCCAAATTATCTAGCAACAAAAAATCCCATCAAATGATGAGCTTTTTACGGTAATTAAGTGAATTTCCATATGTACGTCCACTATAGCAGAAATATGCCATATACCTTGATCAGGGTCAAGTGAGCATATTCTCAATTTGCACTTCTGGCTTTGCTTTAATACTATTCATCTAAGCACTTCAAATAATTGATCTAATGTCTGAACCTCAGTTTTCTCTCAGTGATTATCTATCAACCGTACAGGAAGTAATTCAAATTACTTTCAATGAGCCTGTATGGGTGAAAGCTGAGATCCGTAATCTAAATATTAAGGGCGGACATTACTATCTTGAGTTAGCTGAAAAGGATGAAAGTACCGACAAAGTTATAGCGAGTTGTAAAGGAACCATCTGGAAATTTACAGCTCAGAAAATGGTGCTTAAGTTTGAAAGGGAAAGCGGTGTAGAGCTTTCAAAAGATTTAAATGTCCTGGTAAAAGTCAGAGCCAAGTTTGATCCACAGTATGGCTTTTCAGTTAATGTTGAAGATATTGATTCAAGCTATACCCTTGGAGACATTGCACGGCGTTATCAACAAATATTAGAAAGACTAACCACTGAAGGTCTGTTAAATAAAAATAAGCTCATTCCTACTCCGTTTGATATTCAGAATGTCCTGGTAATTGCTCCTGAGAATGCGGCAGGTTTAGGTGACTTCAAAAAAGATGCTGATGCTTTAGAAAAATCTGGTGTATGTCATTTCAAATACTATTCAGCCACATTTCAAGGGAACACGGCAGCAAAGAGTATCATCACTTCTCTAAGTAATGGTCTGAGACAATGGGCTACTGATTTCAATACGCCACCCGATCTCATCGTGATTATCCGTGGTGGCGGTGCTGTGAACGACCTTGCCTATTTAAATGATTTCGAACTGGCAGCATTGTTGGCCAAACGAACCGTTCCGATTTGGGTCGGTATTGGTCACGAGAAAGACCGTACGATATTGGATGAAGTTGCAAACCGTTCATTTGACACACCAAGTAAGGTAATTGGTGGTATTCGTAATCTTATCGCTGAACGGACTCAGGGTGTCTTAGATTCATTCCAAACCATTAAGCTATTATCCCAACATCAAATCACGACGTACCAAAGCCAAAATGATCAATACATGAGAGTGATTAAGACGCTTGCGCATGGGCAAATTAATGAAGCAAATAAGAGCGTAGATTTGATGCGAAGCACCCTACATTACTTAGCCCAGCAACAGATCAAACTGGCAATGAATCAAGTCGAATCGCTGATGCGTGAAACCCTAATCCAGAATCCGCGAAACGTGATGGCTAAAGGCTATGGAATAGTTCGTAGTGAAGGGAAAGCTATTCGCTCTATTCAACAGATTTCAGGTGATAACATCCAGGTCGAATTACAGGATGGTACCATTCAAGCAAATGTAACGAAGGTAATTGGTAATGAGTAAAAAAGAACTCTCTTTCAAGGAAGGCTATGGAGTCCTTAAAAAGAATGCCGAGCTATTGGAGTCACACGAAGAGCCAGACATCGACAATTTAATGAAAATCGTTGAAGAGTCTATGGTGGCATACAAAGCCTGTAAAACACGTGTTGATGCTGTACAACAAGCTTTGAATGAGACATTTAAGGAATAATAAGTTAATAATTTGGATGGATGTGTTCGAATAAGTTTAATTTCAACCATGTTTGCCTTTGGGAGGAGTCTACCATTAAGTTGTAAGATCAAAACCAATCGAGATATTTCCTCGATTTATTAAAGCTCGGTTATTGGGGGACCAATTCACTGTACGATAGATTTTAGGTACAGGCTTCTTCATTTGGAATTTATATTGTTGAAAAATATTCAAGAAGAAATTTATGCAATAAAGCGACTTCAACTTATACATCTTTGTGTAACAAAGCCATAATAAATATAAAAAATGAATTCTTATTAAACATGTAAGAAAGGTTTACGATGTATTATAAGCATTAATAATGTAAATTACGTTCTGCTTGTGTTTGCTTATTGACAACTTAAGTATTATAAAAAAAATTTCGATCTATAATAAAATATAATCGCAATATGAGATATTAAAAATTGAGAGACATAATAGATAAATCAATTTCACAATTAGAATACTTGAACTCTTTATTAAGAGATAAGCTTAGCTCAAATTACAATAAGCCATGTCTATTTTTAGATATAGATGGCACTTTATCTGATTTTCAATTAAATCCTATCGATAGTTATATTCCGACTAAGACTTTAAATATTTTAAGACAAATTATTTCAAAGAAGATTCCTGTTATAGCTGTGACTGGACGAGATATTGATTCTGCACGTAAATTATTTGAATCCATTGATCTTCCAATTGCCGCATTGCATGGATTAGAAATATATATAGGAAATGAAAAAAAATTACATACACCAAAGAGTTTCTTAGAAATTTCAAATATTTACAAAATTTTAGCTCGAGCATGTATCGCCTATCCAAGTTTACTGATTGAAAACAAGAAATCATCAATTGCGTTGCATTATAGGAAAGCTCCAGAGCTCGAAGATATAGCAAAAAAAATAATGTTAGAAGCTCAAAAGATATTCCCCAACCTAAGATTAATTCAAGGGAAATTCGTTTATGAATTAATACCCGCTCAAGCCAATAAAGGCTTGGCAATCAAGGAAGTTTTAGCTCATTTAAACCAGTATGAGGTTTACACACCAATTTTCATTGGTGATGACGTTACGGACGAAGATGGTTTTTATTTTGTGAATCAGTTGGAAGATGGCATCTCAATCAAAGTCGGTCAAGGGCTTACCCATGCCAAATACCAGCTTAAAGACACAAAGCAAGTATATGATTTTTTAGAATTATTTTTAGACCATATTCGAAACCATGATAACAATTTTAAGGGTAACAACAACTTAGATGGAGAGAAAACATGTCTAAATTAATTATTTTATCGAATCGAGTCACTATTCCCAACGGGCAAAAAACTACCGCAGGTGGGCTTGCAGTCGCTATACAAGATGCATTAGATGATATTGGTGGTATATGGCTCGGATGGAATGGCGAACGAGTTCATAAGCAAGAGGAAGTACATTTTAATATTTTTCGGAAGGATAAAGTTGATTATGTCACCTGCCCTTTAACAAATTCTCAATATTCAGATTATTATGCAGGGTTTGCCAACAATTCACTTTGGCCTGCCATGCATTATCGTTCAGACCTGATTGAGTTTAAAACATCAGAATACGAAGGATATCAAAAAGTAAATTCTTTATTCGCTCAAAAACTTGCCGAAATTGCAGATCCAGACGATACCATTTGGGTTCATGATTATCATTTTTTAAGTGTGGCGAAATATTGCCGTGAACTCGGTATGCAGAATAAAATTGGATTTTTCCTGCACATTCCTTTTGCACCTTTATTTATCTGGCAAAAAATTCCATGTGCTCAACAATTGATTGAGGATCTATGCCAATACGATGTGGTGGGTCTACAAACAGATAAAGATCAAAAAGTGTGTATGCAAGTATGCACATCTTTATTGAACGCACAGAAAATTCAACAAACTTTGTTAAGCTACCATCAACGTTTAACCATAATTAAATGCTACCCAATTGGTGTAAATCCAACAGCGATTCAAAAAGCGGCCCATAAGTTTATTGATGTACAAGACTTCCTTACCCGCCCAGTAGAGCTGAATGCTGCAAAAACCATTATCGGCGTAGATCGGATTGATTATTCAAAAGGTTTACTGGAACGCTTTTTGTCCTATGCAGAGTTCTTAGAGAAATATCCTGAGTATCAGCAGCATATTCAACATTTACAAATTGCTTGCCCATGTCGTTTGGAAGTTCCAGCTTATCAACGTTTATTTGAGCGTTTCAAGATTAAGATCGAGATGATTAATCAGGAATTTGCAAAGGAAGAGTGGCAACCCGTGGAATGTATTTATGATGCAATAAAACATCATCATTTGATGCAAATCTATCGTCAAGCCGATGTGTGCTGGATCAGTTCAATACGAGACGGGATGAATCTGGTCGCGAAAGAATATATTGCCGCGCAAAATCCATCAAATCCTGGTGTACTTATTCTATCCAAATATGCAGGTGCTGCAGAGCATATGTCAGAAGCACTACTGGTTGATCCTACCGATAAAACGGCAATGGTCGATGTTTTAAAAACAGCACTGGAAATGCCACGACAAGAACGTATTTCACGCTACAAACAACTAATGAAAGGTTTAAAAGATTTTGATATTAATGACTGGCGCAATGCATTTCTTAACGACTTACAGAACAAAACCGCTATGCAGGATTTCAGATTCCTGGGAATGCGTAACGTTAACCCTATTTATCAAAATTTATAGTACTTCGATTTGTAAGGAACTGGCAGTATCCAGATATTGCCAGTTCAATTCACTATGATGCTTATTTCACATAAGTAAACCGATTTAAAGCCACAATCAATAATAATAGACCCGATAGTGCCATAAACACTGTACTTAGGCCAATCAGCTCACTCACCATTCCAATGAAAGCAGGTCCAACCAGAATACCCGTATAAGCCATGGTCGAAACACAAGACAATGCAACTGCGCTCGGCATCACCGTCTGACGTCCAGCACGGGAAAACATGATCGGGACGATGTTAGAACAACCTGTCCCAACCAGTGTATAACCCACTAAAACCAGCCACCAATAAGGCGCGATACTGACCAAAGCTAAACCTAAAGTTGCACAAATCGCGCTATAGGTTAAAAGCTTTTTTTCACCAAAATAACGGATCAGATAATGCCCCGTAAAACGTCCTGTGGTCATGGCAATCGCGAAGAAGGTATACGCCAATCCCGCAAAAGTGGTATTAACTCCATATTGTTGCGTTAAATAAATACCACTCCAGTCCATCGCCGCGCCTTCCACCATGAAAATGATGAAGCAGGCAATACCAATTAATATAATCAAAGGTTGTGGCAGGCGCTGGCGTATCGACTTTTTCACTTTCGAAGATGCTTCAAGACTGGTATTTTCTACAGCTTTTATGCTGTATGGCACTGAAAGAAAAATAATAATTACCAACAGTAAACTCACAGCAAATGCGCTCATAACAGCCGAAATACTTAAAGCAAGCAATGCAGTAATCGTCAGTACCCCAGCTAATCCGCCTAGACTCGCCATACCATGAAAGCCAGACATCAATGATTTTAAGCTATTTTTCTCAACCACTACGGCCTGAATATTGAGTGCAACGCCCAGACTTCCTGCTGCTGTACCAAATAAGAATAAGGTGATCGCCATCATTAACGGCGTGGTCCATAAGCTTAGGCTTGGCAATAAAACGGCAAGCAAGAGTAAAGCGAAACCGATCGGCACACGACAACCAACACGCTGAACAATTTTACCTGTTGCAGGCATAGCTAGCATTGCACCTAAGCCGCTGCATAATAGCAACAAACCAAAATCGGCATGATTAAAATGTAAACGTTGCTGGGCAAAAGGAATCAGCGGCGCCCATGCAGCCGTGGCGAAACCAAGACCGAAAAAGCTAAAACGAGTTGAAAGACGTTGAGCACTTAATTGAATTTCAGGATCAATAAGAGCAGTTCTGGAAAAAAGGATCATTTAATACCATCCACACAAATTAACTCAGAGCGTCCATCTCGGATAAATCGCCATAGAAAAACCCCTGCTAATCTATAGAGAAGTTCTATAAATCCACAGAGGCTTTTATGACGAAATTATACACAAAACCAATCTAAAAACAGTATTTTTTACAAAAATAAAATTTATATATATCAATAACTTATTATTAATTATCCAAATAAAATTAAAGCATTTATTTTTAACACTTTTTCTTCTTAGCTTTTCAATTTAATTAGGCAAAGATATGAATTTACTTAAATTTTGTAAAGATGACAGAATTAAATAGCTCATTTATAAAGCTGAATAATATATGTCACCCGCTAAAGCTGTGGATTAACTTTCTCTCTCGAATTAGGTCAATTTTATAAATGTTTTAAAAAGTACGATAAACCTTCAGGTGCACGTCCATTTAATCGACTGCTAGTGGTGACGCGAACCAAATTGCTCCAAGTGATTTTGCAACATTGCTTAATAAATTTTTCAATTAATGAGACATCCTCATGACAAGGAATAGGTTCAAAGCCTCCCGCCTGAATATAGGCTTCGGCACTAAAGCTTAAATTCGCCCCATGTATATGTTGATGATCCATCATGTCTTGATAATGCGTCAGATATTTTTGCTGTTGTTGTATTGATAAGTGACTAAGATCATCCAGTATAACGATTCCACAAATAGCATCTGTTGGCTGATGTCGCATTTGGCATAGTAACCAATCTGGATCTACAATTGTATCAGCATCCGTGCAAGCGACCCATGTAACTCCTTGATCGATTAGCTGCCTAATGCCAAGGTCTCTGGCCTTGCCCACACAAGCAAAATTACATTCAAGCCAATTCATTTGATGTGACTTTACAATCATGAGGGACTGGTCAGTACAACTGTCTAAAACCACTAGAATCTCGACCTGACCGTGACCTATATGCTGTATAGCGTGTTTAATTGACTGCAAACAAGCGGATAAATTCTGTTCCTCATTATGGGCTGGGATAACAATACCTATTTTCATACTAAGCCCTGTTGTTTTGCCAAAGATGAAGGATTTACCGTCCAGATATCAATGATGAAATCTGGATCATTCAGACTTAAATAATGAGTGAACAACAAAGATTGTTTTAAATAATGATGGACTTGATAAGCATCTAGTTCAAAATCCTGAATGGCGTGACGCCAGTGACAACACAGGATTTCACCTTGTGGCGTTAAACTGTCTTGGAGCTGATCGATCAGTTCATGCAGTTCATTGCTTGATAAGTAATAGGCCACTTCACTGATGACAATCAGATCAAATTTCTGTTCAGGAAAATATTCAGGAATTTTTTGGTGTTGAACGCTCACATGCTTCAAATTCTGTAAACGTTTAGCGGCCCAATGAACAGCATGTTCAGAAAAATCTAGACATAAAAGCTGATCAGCGCGTTTGGCTAAATGTACACTTAAATGGCCATTGGAACAGCCGATTTCCAACACTGATGAATAACGCTGTTGAGTAAGCAATGCCAAACAAATCTGCCTTTTACGAGCTTCATACCAATGTAAATCATAGCCCCAAGGGTCATTATTGTGATGATATAAGGCTTCGAAATATTGATTAGAATCATTCACAAAGATAAACCTCCCAAGGCATTAACAAACGTTCGATGATTGCTGGAGATAAAATCGCAGCATTGCCTGTACTTTCATCAGCTTCAATCTGACTCTTAAACTGCATGATGGCCTGACGTTTTTTGATTAATTGGGCCTGAGTTAAGTTGTAAGCTCTAGCCTTTTGCCAGTGGATACGCGGATCTAGTGGTCGCGCCCAATGCCAAGCCCAGATCAGCACGTGTAAATATGATATGTCATGAGCTAGAGCAAATGCCTGTACAGTCTTTCCTACCGCTTCATGATCTGGATGCCCATCCAGTGCATAGCTACAAATTAAAATATCTTCCGCTTTAACCAACTTGTCTAATTCTTGCCACAGATGTTCCCTGTGCAAATGAATCTGCCCGTCTGGTAAATTTAATGCAATACGTTGAACATATTCAGAAATATCTAGACACTGTAAAGCCGCTAAGCTTTCTTGTGGGCGAATTTGATCTAATTGATCTGGGCTGTATTTGGTTGAATGTGGATGGCTTTGTGTCCCATTACTGACGGCAACGATCACCAACTGACAATTCAACATAATTAATTGTTGCATCAAGCCGCCACACCCCAGTATCTCATCATCTGGATGGGGTGCGACAATCAAGATTCTTTTAGATTGAAATTTTTTAAAATTGAGTAGAGAAAGCGGCTGCTGCTCAAATGCATGCAGCCATTGTTCTCGGGAGGTCCCTTGCCCTTCAATAATACGATCTTCGACTAAAGCATGTTTTAGAGCTGCCATGATATTTGCTCCTGTAAACATCGTTCAGCAATTTGCTCATCATCGAATGCCGCATGACTTTGCCGAATAAATACAGGTAAATCAGCCATTAGGCTGGCAAAAGTTGCTTGTTCACAAAAAGGCCGTGCTCCAAGCGCTTTTCCTACCCCTTCAATAACCTCCAAACAGCTTTGTTCTGCCTGCGCACGCAAGATCCGTACATCCCGTTCATGGCTAAGCTTGGGTTGGCTATCAATCAGTTGCGCGATATATTGGAAATATTGTCGGGTTACAGCAAGTCGAGTTACCAACCGCCCTAAATACATTTTCTTAAAAGGATTAGGGGTTTTAAGGCAACTTTGTTGTAGCTCATCCACTAACCGTACCGCGGCACCGTACCAGCAAGCTGCAACACCCGCAGCACCATGCCAAAAACCAACCCGATCAAGGTAGTCATTGGCATGACCAATGAGTTTGACTGCTATCCCCTGAAAATTGACTCTTGCGGTCTGTGTTCCCTGCATGCCTATAGCTTGCCAGTGAGCCAGATCAATGGTGATCAAGGATTGGTTGAGGTCAATAATGCAGAGCTGAGATTGCCCCTGTTGATCTTTAAAACTGATTAATGCTTTATGAATAAATTCAGCGCCTGAACACCACGGCTTAATTCCATGACAAAGCCCATTTTCGACCTGTAACGGCACGGGTCCACCATCGGCAGCCCAAACAGCCCATGTCTCCTCATTGATTTCATGATGATAACCGAGTTCATGCAAAATACTTAAAGCATCAAAATGGGACTCAAAAAGCTTTGCTAAACTTAGGTCAAAGCCAGCTATCTGGGCCAAAATTTGCCAGCGTTGATAGGTTTGTCCCGAAGCAGGGTCAGGCAATCGTCCAACAGAATGAATCAACTGTTTCAACACAATCGGACGTTGACTTAGCTTTTCTTCAGCTGAATACTGCTCAAAGCGATTTAATATGTCTAAAGTTGAGCCTTTTATAAATATTTTTCTATTCATTCTTAAAATTTTAATTCAAATGAGTTTATTTAAATAATAATTGAAATAATCTGTTTAGTTAAATAGATAAATTGTAATGAAAAGATAATTATTCGTAATTATTTAACTATTTATTTCTTTTGTTTCATTGTTAACTAAATAGTAGGTTTATGTGAATCTATAAAATCATCATGTAAGGATTATTTAAAATCCAACAATTATGATGAAATAAGCAGTAGCTTAAAGGCTTCTGTGTTGTAATGTTTATAAAAGAGGTTTAAGAAATGAGTACTTTAAATATTCAAGATATTAAAAAACATTCAGATGTAATTGCTTCTTGTGGTACCAAAGTCGGAACAGTTGATCATCTCGAAGGTGATAGCCAACTCAAACTGACGCGTGATGAAAATGATCAGCATCATCTGATCCCAACGGCATGGATTGGTGAGGTCAAAGATGACAAAGTAGTTCTGATTAAAAATTCAGAAGAAGTTAAGCAACAATGGCAAGCTATTTAAATTATCGTAAAATAAAGAGTACGGCTAGACTTTGATCGTACTCTTTATTTCTTTGTAAGTAATTTCAAAAAAGCCCTAATCCTTCGCAATGTCCGTTTGAGTCATAGGTATTTCATTTCATACTTGTAAAAAATAGCTAGATGCAATCTATTTGTCATAGACTACATCTATTCTGTATAAATTAATAAGTTAGCCTACTCTTATTTAAAATTACTGCCTAAGAATGGGAAAATATACTCAACTACTTTTTGCGTAGCCCATAAACCAATCTCTTGGTGATGTTGATGTGGAGCTAAATATGGCATCAATTTGCTAATTTTATGCCCAGTATTTGTAGATATCTGAATTTGCTGCTGTAACAGCGATAATTCTTTTTCTGACAAATAACTAAAATCATTTAGTTCTATAAAGTTTTTTATATATTCTGAATTTACTGGATTAATGCGTCTACTTAAATTAGCACCAGCAATCCAATCATAAATAAAAGTTTTTTCTGCAGCAGAGAAAACTCCAAACATTTTCCCATCTTCTTCATTGATCAGCTTCCAAAATCGGCTATGTTCTGGATCTTCGTTAAGCTTAATCCATCCTATTTTTATTAGCTCACTAATGAATTCCTCAACCTGATCTTCTTCTGATAGCCATGAATTTACAGACTTATTATTAAACTTGCATTTCTCATTATGCATGTGCTTTCCAACCAAAGCTTTGCTCTTGAAAATTTCCAGAACCACTCGCTCAGTATTTAGGTTCTTTATTATTTGAACTGAGCTAACTCCCCGATTATTCAATAAAAAGCCTATCTTTAATTTACGAATAAATTCGGATTGATTTGGGTAGCGTTTGGCTAAACATTTAATCGCATTTGTAGCTAATTGAGCATGCCCATTATCAAAGTTATCAATTGTAATGTGTAGGTTAAAATATTTGGAATCAATACCTAACTCTTTAAGTTCATAATTTGTAATCAGTAAATGAAGTGGTAGTTGTTCGTATCCAAAATTAAAACCTGCAATCTCGGGTATAAAATCTGATGGAGCATAAGCTAAAGCTAATTGTATTGCTGACTGGTGATAATATTCATCAGGCAAATTCATTGAAAATTGATGAAGACCAAGTGATAGAAGTAATTTATTGAAAAGTTTTACATGGTTACTTTGACTGGAACCTAACCCCAACTCCTCAACATATATCTGTATAAAGTCTCTAAAAGCTGGATCATTCCAGTACTGTGTAAAGCTATAAAGCCAAGCCCCGTCTACACGTTTGGTCGGTGCTACTTTGTATAAAAACTCATAAGCTTTACTTGTAGTTCCAAAAAACTCCCTTGCACTCCCATTTTCACGCCTTTCTAAGTACTCTTTGTAATGCAAGCATTGTGTTTTATTTTGTTTCTGCATCCAGACTGCCAATTGATCAACATTAGTAGGAAAATCAGAGAAATCACTATCCAAATGAAGTATTTCGTTTTCTAGGAAATGAAAAGCTTTCAACTCTTTTGCAGAACGCGACACTGATGGATCTAAGAAAAATTGTGTTATTTCAAAATATTTCTGATGGGCATCGGTTATTAAATTTAAAATTCTCTCTTTTACTGCAGTAGGCATTATAATTCTCTCGCGGTAAATAACTTATACCAACATAATTGACACTTGCACTTAATTAATTAACAACTTTGAAAAGAAACGTTAACAAATGTAATCCTTTAGTTTATTTATTTTAAAATACAAAAATTTAAGTAAATAATTATAATATTTGAAATAAAGAAACATTTCACAATCTGTGATATAAATCACACTCATTGGAATTAAAAAAATTATGGTGTTTAAAATTAGTAAAAAGCATTATATCTAATTTATAAAATTTTTAACTTTATTTATTGAAAGTACAAGCACCGTTATTATTCCTTTCGTTATTTCATTGATCCAACACAGATTTTTATTTTTTCAAATTCAAAAAAATCAATAAATTACAAACACAAATCCAATCAAAAAGATATAAATCTGAATTAAGAATAAAATTTAACATTGTTAGCCTTTTGTAAAAAACAAAATATATATTTCCATTTATTATCAACACCTAAACCTTTAAAACAAACACAATTTAACTCAAAAATTAAAATGTAACACCTCTGATGTTTTTTAAAACACAAATTATGATATTAATAATAAATCTACTGATTAATTAATGTAGATTAATTCTAATCTTATGAGGTTCAGTAAAATGACTAATCAAAATCAACAGCAGAAAAATCAGCAACAGCAGCAGCCAAATCAACCGCAAAAAAAGCCAGATCAGCAACAACAGCAACAGCAACCAGACCAACCACAAAAAAATCCGAATCAGCAAAAACAACCGAACCAAAACCAGAAAAATGACCAACACGCTCAACAGAAATAATAGTTTTTCATGTTGAATAATATTATTAAATTCTTAAACTCATTCATTAATTAAATCCAACTATGAATTTTTTTTGAATTCTTAGTTGGATAGAATTGGAGTTCATTATGACTATCAATGACCATCAAGACGAAAACCCAATCAAGCATGATTGGCGTACAGATTATTCAAACCGCCCATATTACGGCGATATCCAACGAGAACTTCCTGATGTAGATTATGACCGTGATCTTCGTTCAGCCTATGAATTAGGTCAGCATGCCCGAAATGAGCGTGGTACTGATGCACGATTTGAGGATTCAGAAAGTGATCTAAAAGTAAAATGGGAAGAACTAAAGGCTGAATCACGCTTAAAGTGGGAACAAGCCAAACATGCGATTAAAGATGCATGGGACAAAATGTAAGCCAATATAATGATAATGAGCCTTTTAGGCTCATTATCAGCACATCTAAATAATAATTAAATAGGTGTAAAATGGACTTTATAAAAATACTATTAGCTGATACTACATTTACTTTTGCAGCAGAAATTGTACTTCGTAGTGTCTTGATGTACTTCCTGATTATCTTAGTTTTAAGATTTTCTGGTAAACGTGGTGTTAGGCAACTTTCCATCTTTGAAATCGCAATTATTCTTAGTTTAGGATCTGCTGCTGGCGATGCTATGTTCTATGAAGAAGTTCCTATCATTCATGCTGTCATCGTTTTTGCAGTAATTATGGCTTTGTATCGCTTAACAACTTACTTAATGATGAAATCCGATGCTTTTGAGACCGTATTGGAAGGTCGACCTATATACATCGTCAAAAATGGTTTACTGATTGTTGAGGATATTAAGCAAGAAAAGTATTCATATGATGAGTTCTTTGCTGAAATGCGCCAAAAGAAGATAGAGCATCTTGGACAAGTTAAAATGGCACTGCTTGAGACTGATGGCTGCCTAAGCGTGATCCCATATTCTAAAGAAAATATAAAATGGGGCCTTCCTCTATTTCCCGATGAATACCAAATCGCAGATCATCACAATGTAGATCACTTTTATTCTTGTATGTTGTGTGGTCAAACCCAACATTTAAATCATTTAAATGAAGAATGCCCACGCTGTCAAAATACCAAATGGGCTAAATCCTGTTTGTATTGCGAGGAATATCAAAATTAATAAGCTTTTGTTTTGACTTAGATTAATTCAATATTATTTAAAATGAAAAGTTTAAGCGAACAAAAAATACACATTTCTTTACCTTACTCAAAGCGTAAATACTTAAAGTTTATATGGGTATCTTTGATCCAAAAAAGAGTTTTCTTGCAAGTAACTCATATTCGATTGTAGATAACCTATTAAATTGTATAAGCACAAAATATCCGTCAACAAATAAGCCATTAACTTACGTGAAAATAAATACTTATTTTCATAAAACGTTATAAAGCAAATGTATAAGAGAATGTGATATGAAAGAACCAAATACACCAAAAATCGACCAGCTTTCTGAGGAAGCATACGTGGATCCTATAGGTAAAACTCTTACCACTTCTTTAGGTGTTCCCGTAGCTGATAATCAAAATAGTCTAAAAATTAATGAGAAAGGCCCTACTCTTCTCGAGGACTTTCTTCTAAGGGATAAACTTATTCATTTTGATCGTGAGCGTATTCCAGAACGTGTTGTACATGCTCGGGGGGTCGGTGCTCATGGTTACTTTCAAGCTTATACCGGTAATGAAAAATGGACTAAAGCTAAGTTCCTAACGGACACAAATAATCAAACCCCTATCTTTGTCCGTATTTCTACAGTTCAAGGTGGGCGAGGTTCGGCTGATGTCGTTCGAGATGTACGAGGTTTTTCTATAAAATTTTATACTGAAGAAGGAAATTATGATTTGGTGGGGAATAATATCCCTGTCTTCTTCATTCAGGATGCTATTAAATTTCCGGACTTTGTTCATGCAGTAAAACCAGAAGATGCCAATGAAGTTCCAACTGGTCAATCTGCCCATGATACTTTCTGGGATTTTATTTCTTTAAACACCGAAGCATCACATATGACTACTTGGATAATGTCTGATAGAGCAATTCCAAGAAATCTACGATCTATACAAGGTTTTGGTGTTCATACATTTAGATTGATTAATAAGAATAATGAAGCATTCTTAGTGAAATTCCATTGGACTCCAAAGCAAGGGGTAGCTCAAGTCGTCTGGGATGAAGCCCTAAAAATTAATGGCAAAGATCCCGATTTTCACAGACGTGATCTGTGGGATGCTATTGAGCGTGGCAATTACCCGGAATGGGAATTAGGCGCACAAATTTTCTCTGAAGAAGATGCAAAACAATGGGACTTTGATGTCTTAGATGCTACAAAATTAATCCCAGAAGAACTTGTACCTGTCACTCCACTAGGTAAATTTGTTTTAAACAAAAATACAGATGATTTTTTCGCAGAAACAGAACAAGTTGCTTTTAGTCCTGCAAATATTGTCTCAGGTATAGATTTTAGTAACGATCCCCTTTTACAAGGACGGCTGTTTAGCTATACGGATACTCACTTACACAGACTAGGTACGGTAAATTTTAATCAAATTCCAATTAACAAACCCGTTTGTCCTTTTCATACGAATAGACGAGGTGGTTATGCTAATCACGAAGTTTATAAAGGAAAGGCAAATTATGAACCTAATTCTGTTGATGAAAATTGGCCAAGAGAATCACCTAATGACAGTGGTGCCTTCAAGACACATCCTGAAGAAGTACAAGGCAGCAAACTAAGAGTTCGACCAGAAAGTTTCGCTGATCATTTCTCGCAAGCCACAATGCACTACCATAGTTTGGAAAAACATGAACAACAGCATATTAAGGATGCATATTCTTTTGAATTATCTAAGGTTAAATCGGAAGATATCCGCAGACGTGTAGTTTACGCTGTCTTAGCTAATATTGACTTGGACTTAGCTGAATATGTTGCGAAAGAGTTAGGTATTAAAACTCCCCCTAAACAGCAAGATAGTCTGCACCAACCCGTAATTGCATCTTCGAAAAGATTAAGTACCTCATCTTTTCCTGCATCTGACATTAAACAGCGAAAAATTGCCTTGCTCGTTCATGACGGTGTAAATGCATCATCAATAGATGATATTAAAATATGGGCTGAAGCAGAAAAAGCTATTGTGGAAACTTTAGCACCGAACGCAGCCCCTGTTAAATCTTGTGATGGCAATGAAATACCAGTAGATGGAAGACAAAATGGCGAGCCTTCAGTGACTTATGATGCCGTAATCGTGATTGATGGGAATAATTTAGAAGTATTTAAGGCTGATGGAGTTTCTAAACATTATGTATTAGAGACATATAAACATCTCAAGCCCATTGTTTTCCTGGGTGATAAATGCGCTTTAATAGATGAGTTTCAGCTCACGAAGGATGCAGCTCTATTCTCTACTCAAAATTTTAAAGAGATCCAAGATCAATTCAAACAAGCTATTCAAAATCACCGTTTGTGGGATAGAGAAAAAGTTGTCGCAGCTATTCCAGCATGAATTTATTTGAGATTAAAAGTAGTGTAAGCATTTGATTTCAAAAAGCCCTTGTCGAGGGCTTTTTGATCTACTTCTGCTCTTTAAGCGGGTTCTCGGGCTCTTCATTAGGTTTTTTCTGAGGATCCGGATTCTGATAGGTTTTCTGATCACCCTTGTCATCGTTTGATTCTTTTTGAGGATTGGACTCTTGCGTTTGTTTATTAGTCATAGCGATTCCATCACCAGTATAGCTTATATAAATAAATATGACTTGTAGAGCTGAGTATCAATTATAGATATGTAAAACTCACTGTTTTTAGGTTTAATACTGCAAATTCTTATGTGAGCACTGCGTTGACGATACTAAATTGTTTTGAAATCATTTTATTCTTAGTTGGGTTATTATTTGAGCGATGATTACAAAGAATAAAAAGGGATAAGTCTATGTGCGCAAACTTCGAAGCGATCAGAAAGAATCGTGCATTTCTACTAGATCTCCCTGAGCCTGATCAATTGGAGTTCCCTGAAGACATTTTTCCGAACTATCCTTCACCGTTGATCTTTTCCAATGACGGCAAGATCGAATGGAGATCCGTTAATTTTGGAATTATTCCTAAGTGGGCCAAGGAAAAAAGCTTCGGTAAGTACACATACAATGCCCGGACTGAAACAGTAGCTGAGAAGCCCAGTTTTAGGGAAGCTTGGCACAAGTCACAATTTGGCCTAATTCCTGTCGAAACTATCTTTGAACCCAAATACATCGATGGGAAGTCACACTGGTATGGCATTGCACGTGAGGATGGTATGCCCTTTACCGTGGCCGCGATATATGAGAATGCCATCATCGATGGAGAGCAAATACGCTCAATGAGCATGCTCACTATCAATGCTGATAAACACCCTTTCATGAAGCAATTCCATAAGCCTAAAGATGAGAAGCGTTCGATCATCGTAATCCCTGATGAATACCGCGAAGAATGGCTGAATTGCAGCTTTAAAGAGGCTCATGAGTTCTTCTTTGAAATGCAAGATGAGTACATCACTTTCCCTAAATCCCGCTTATCCGAAAATGATGCTCAACCTAATTTAATTTGAACGCCCATTGATTATCCACAGCTTTTAAATTTGAATTTTCATTTGCCACCGACTATCCTAAAAAAAGAGTTCAGTTCCAAACACGCCTCGTAGCGTAGGAGTCAAACATGTCAAAGAAACTACCGATCTATTTCTCGGATGACGTCTGGTCATTCCTTCAAAAACTTATGGGCCCTGATGGTGCTCCAAGTCCTACAATCAATGCTGTCTTTGAAAAAATACAAAAAGAGCATGAGCTAGGGTCTAAGTTTGATCTTAAAGAAATTTCAATCAAAACTCGCCTCGAAATTCCTTCTGCATTGGAACGGTTTTCTGCTGGTCCTGCTTTTGGTACCAAAGACCATATCGACAAGTCGATCGACTTAAATGACTTCCTCATCTTCAATCCAATATCCACTTTTATGGGACGGGTTGATAGTGAGTCTATGCTTTACGCTGGCTTTGAAATTGATGACCCTTTTTTGGTCGATAAGAGCATTACAGCACAACATAGAGATATCGTTTTAGCCCTCATCGATGAGCGTGAAATAACACTTAAGCGGTTAATGATGACTGCTAAGATGTCAAAACAAGAAATCAAAGAAATGTTTGGGGATGAAGACTATGAACTTCCCCCTATTTGGCTGAGAGCTGAAAACCCAGCTTACGAGCATATTATTCCTAAAGACAGCCAGTCTATTTCTATTCAAGGGGTTGTGACCTTCAACCTCAAGCAATTTTATAGACGCTCGACCAGCAAATAAGAAGTATAAAAATGAAAGCTGAAAATCGTATATTCGCGTTAGTGGACGTGAATAACTGCTACGTCAGTTGTGAGCGTATTTTTAATCCGTCCCTCAATAATCGTCCAGTCATTGTTCTCTCGAGTAATGATGGTTGTGCCGTGGCACGCTCCCAAGAAGCCAAAGACATTGGTATTAAAATGGGTGTACCGGTATTCCAGATTCAAGACATCATCAAGAAGCACGACGTGCAAGTGTTCTCCAGCAACTTTGCGCTGTATGGGGCCATGTCTCGTCGTTTTATGACTTTACTGGGTATGTATGTTGCACCAGGAGAGCAAGAGATTTATTCAGTTGATGAATGCTTCTTGGATCTCACCAGCTACGAGCACTTATTTGATTTAACCGACTATGCCCAAGATATTCGTAAGACTGCTTGGCAGTGGCTTACTTTACCCTGCTGCGTAGGTATTGGCCGCTCAAAAACAGAAGCAAAAATTGCCAATCACCTAGCCAAGAAGAATAAGTTTTTTAATGGGGTATGCAATCTGGTCGATATGGATCCCTGCTCTACTGAAGCCATGCTTGCACAAATCGATGTTGGTGAGGTTTGGGGTGTTGGACGACAGAACAGTAAAAAGCTCCATGCAATGAATATCCGTACCGTTTTGGATTTGGTTCAAGCGCACCCGGCAGAAATTAAAAAGCAGTTCAGCATTGTCATGGAAAAGACTGTACGTGAGCTGAATGGGATCTCATGTATTGATCTAGAGAGTGATGCCCCTGCTAAAAAGCAAATCATCAGCAGCCAGTCTTATGGCCAACCTATTTATGACATTGAAAATATCAAATCTTCAGTGCGTTTATATGTGCAAAGAGCTGTCTCAAGGCTTCGAGATGACATGTCCCTATGCAAGATGATTGGGGTGTTTATTCAAACTGGTCGCTTTGATAAATGTGCAAAATACACACCTTACGTGATTATGCAGCTGCCCGAGCACTCCGATGATGTTTTAGAGATTACCCGCATAGCAATGCAGGCAATTGATGAGGTATTCAAACCCGGCTTTAAGTATAAAAAGGCAGGCATCATCCTGATGGAGATTATCCCTAAAGCAAAATTCTCCCCTGACCTATTTACCGATTATTCGCTACAGATTAAGCGAGCCAAGCTCTCCAACGCCTTAGATCACATCACCCACAAGTATGGCAAGAACACGCTGTCGTTGGGCTTGTGCGGGCGTAAAGATGAGCACTGGCAAATGAATCAAGAACGTAAATCGCCAAACTATTTAACAGAATGGAATGAACTCTTTAGAGTGAGATAAGACTATGCATATTTATAAACTTTCAAATGAACAATTGGCACAGATTTTAATTCCTAAGCGTTTTGTCCCGCCGACTCCTGAAGAATTCAAAGACAAGAATATGGTTTACGTCTTTGACAGCGAGGATAAGTTTGAGCTGACTTATGATGAGCTGGTAGAGATCATTGGCAAGGCTAGACAGGCTGGACCGAGAATGATTCCAGTGTTGGGAAAAGTAAACTAAAACAATCCGCAGGAATACGGGTTTTAGAGAAATTGAATAATTAACAAAGGTCAAAAAATGAGAGATGAATTAAAAGAGATTTTTATTCGTGGGTGTAACGAGAAAATTGAGAAAAAGGGAGATAATGTAGGACTATCCTTTTATGCTTTCTTCAAGAATAAGAATGATAATCCTGAGCTATTGATGGAGGCTGCTCACTGGTGGATCCTACAACACAAACTTGATCACTTCGAGAAAGCAGTTAAGGTTAGGCAGCTTATTTTAAGTGAGCATTAATCATAGATATTACATTGCACCAGCCAAAAATTGGCTGGTCGCTGAATTAGGGGAAGTTTGACGCGGGATTACTTTAGTTGGGAAGGCATGTTGACTGCGCGTAGTGCTATTTTATAAGTGAAGAATATTAAATTTATCAGTTTGATAAAACATCTTACGCATATATGGGTATATTTAGTTAAAACAATACCACTAACATTAGATCAAAAATTTAGGTACTTCAAATACAATCACATTTGTAATGTACTAGCAAAATTTAACTCTAGAAAGAAAAAAATCTTCAAAAGATTTTCGATTGAATTCCTAAGAATATTTCGACAAATCAAATATTTTTTTGTTATAATTCAGTTAATTAATTTTTAGAAATTCACATATGAAAAAATTTGAAATTAAAAAATTTGATATTACTAACTTTAAAGATATATATCAAAATATAGGGGTAAATTTTGCTGATGGAAATGTCACTGTTTTATATGGTCAAAATGGTAGTGGTAAAACTAGCTTTTTGAAGGCTATTCACGCTTTTCTTAGCCAAAATGAGGCAGAACTAAATAACTTAAAAATTTCTAGAATAGACACAACTTTTACGTTTGAAGAAAGAAGGGATTTTCTATCATTTAATAATGAACCAACAATAAAACAAGAAATAAATATTTGGGTAGAAAAAAACCCAGATGATAATAATTTCACATGGTCTGAGAATAGTAATATTTTAGATCAAATTAGCTCCCTATCTCTAGGTGTAGAACGTGGAGTGACAACATCTCCACTAAACATTCCAGAACAGTTTATATTTGATTCATTAAGAAACTATTTTGCTAGAAATGCTGTCTCTAATAAATTAAACATTTCAGAACTCCAAGATATAAGTCAATTTCTTGATATGCGAATTAAAACATATCATAGATCAAATCGAAAGAGATCTACAGACTTAGATTTTGCTTCTTCCCATATATTTATTCAGAATATTAAAATTGAAAATATTGAAGAAATGCTAGTTGAAAACTATAGGGTAGCCAGATATTTTGCATCTCAAAGAATTCAAAGTGCTTTATTTGAAACACTTTCTGAAGCAATTACAATAAATGAAATTGAAAATGAAAATGAAAATCCAGATAAATCTATTAGTTTTTATGACCCACAGTTAATAACTAAATTAGTCAATAACAAGGAAAGATTAGTAGAAGCTCTAATGGATGGAGAGAACAATGGTTTTAAAAAAAATATATTAGAAATTATTAATAATATTGATCAAAAAGAATATCAACTTAGAGTCTCAAAAAACGAATTACTGCAAAAACTTTTTTTGAATATGATTAAAGAACTTGATTTTGAAAAATTCCATTTAAGCTCAATGAACACACTAATTGATACATTTAATAATTTTTTAATTAATGGAAAAAAATTAAAAGTTACTCATGAAGAAGCCAGTGTAGATATCAACGGAAAATATCATCAAATAAATGACTTATCTAGTGGTGAACGACATATATTAACTTTACTCTGTTTAGTTCTATTTAAAGGCCGACAGAGAGATTTATTGATTATTGACGAACCAGAAATATCTTTGAATATAAAATGGCAAAGAGAACTAATAGGTTTATTCTCAAAACTACTACCTAAAACTCAAATCATAGTTGCATCACATTCACCATTTATTACAAGACAAGATCCTAAGGTCTTACGTGAATTCAAAATTGGTAAAGTTTAGAAGTTAAATATTATGTCTCTTATTCAAGTTAATGATTTGATCACTATAGCGAAAATGTCTGGAACCCCGTACCTAATAGTTGAGGGTGTCGATGACATTCCAATATACGATAAAATTAAAAATTTAAATTCTTTAGATATTGAAATTTATGCTTCAAAACAATTAGATGGTATAGAGCCTGGTTGTAAGGGTGTTGAAAGAGCTATAGATATTTTAAATGCAACATTTACGGAAGGTCTGGCAACTAAGTATGTTTTGGGTGTTATGGATAAAGATGTAAAAGACTTTAGAAATGAAATTAGATCATTACAAAATCTCATTTATACACCCTATTACTCCATGGAAACTCATTTAGTATCCAACCAAATTGTATTAAAAATTATTTCTAACTTTATTCGGTCGCCTGAAGCATTAATTGACCGATTAATAGTTGAAAAATTTTTTATTTTTTTCCAAGAAAAATCTTTTGATTTATACAAAATATCTTTAGATGCTTTGAAAAACTCTACTCAAAGAAATTATCCCAATATATATTCTTACTCTGACTCGTATCAAGAATTAAAGAACAAAAGGAAACTGGAATTATTGAATGAGATCAATATACCTTTAGGAGAATTTGAATCATCATTGAATTTAAATCATTCAATTGAAGCCCTGAAAAAAATATGTAAAGGTAAATGGTTTTTATCATTTTTTTGCGAAATTCTAGCTCTTTATATTAATACAGAATTGAAAAACTGTAATTGTGATTCTGAGCGAAGTCCCTGTAGTATGTGTATCATCCAAAATAATACTGAATGTTTATACAAGATTAAGAGTGATCTAGCTGTTAATAAAGATACTATACGGACAACTCTTGTTGCTATGTCAGAACATGGAGACTTTAGTTTTTTGATTCAAAGGATTCATGAGAATCTTTTCGCTGCTTGAAGATTAAATTGTAAGAAAGCCCTCACCTGAGGGCTTTTCAATTCACACATTGTACACATACAGTGACATGCACTTTTGTCGAAATCGAATGGCCTGTGCAGGCTGAAAGCAGGAGGCACAGTATTAAAACTTTGATCATGTGTATTAGTTCCGACCTAATCTGACAGTTACCGATATTTGGTTAAGACTGTCTAGGATCAGCTCAATCAGATTTCTCAAAGAGGGAATTTTAGCCCTATTTAACATAATGGGGCTATTGATTCTGCAGGCTATGCAGAAACAACAAAAAATGGGAGCTGATAGCTCCCATTTTTTATTTTTGTTCATGTTCTTTGTAGTACTGATGTGCTCTCTTAGAATTATGTTTCCAACTTTTAGCAACTTTATAAACGCAAGTCGGAAAATCATCCCAAACTTGAGGTAAGCCTGCACCACGTGCTACTCGAATTTTAAGCGAATAACTTTTGTATTCAATACGATGCAAAAAATAAAAGCTACGCTCTTGCTGAGTTCTAAATTTCTTAAATATAGAACTTCTGACATTAGGGTAAACCTTCCAAAGATAATCGTGTCGAGTACTTTGTATTGATTGCTTGTATTGATGTTTTAGTTTTTTCATTGTTCCTCCTAGGTAACATTACCTAGAAGGGATCCTCTGCGAAATAGTACATCGTCTTTAACCCTGTGAATTAAAATTTAGTATGTAAAAATATCACCAAGTAGTATGAAATAAACTACTACAAGGTAGTATAACTAAAATCAATGTATACAATATGTGAGACCATTATTTACTAAATACTGTCTTGTTTATTGGGCTCAGGAAAAATATGAGGAATTCAAAACATTCTTAGCATTAAATCCTGAAGCAGGAGATGTAGAGCCTAATACAGGTGACAGTCCAAGAATAGACCATATTTGTCTAGGAAAGTGGTGGCAGTCCAATTTTCATAATCACTCATCAACCTTTTGATCCATTGCGACAAATAGGCTGAAAGTAACTTTGCATAATCTTCAGGTGATAACTCATTTTTTATTGCTTTGTACTGGCTTATAATCGAATCTAAAAATATAACAGTTAAATTAGTTTTACCAATTCCAACTGTATAACACCCTTTCCGTTCAAGGGTATCTGAATCAAATCTTACGAAAATCCCATAATTATCACCAACAGCTATGCTTATTGCCCTTCTGCTTCTTCAAACACACCTTTTTTGTTCAAAAGCATAGGTCTGATCGGCTGACCAGTTAACTGAGCAATATCCAACAGATCACAAACCATCTGTTGTCCTAGCTGTTCAGGTCGAGCAGCTTCAACGATTTCCTGGATGTTTTGAAATTCTTCAAAGCTTAGAACAACAGCTTCGGGCGTATTGTTCCTGCAAACAAAAACAGGTTCATGGCTATCTTTGGCAGCTTGAACAATTTTACTCCAAGATTTGCAAACATCAGTCGCAGAAACAGTCGCACCATTAATCAAAGTTAATCCCTTCATATCTAAGACCTCATACTATATGGTAAGAATTGCATCATATTTGCCCTATAATTTGACCATATTTCAAGCATGTAATATCAATATTAACTATGTAATTTAATTCTTGATCGCCTACTTGGAACAGGAATGATAGGTAGGGTGCAAATAGGAATAGTTCGTAGGCTTACACAGGAATGGGCTATTTCAGCAAATCTGCTGAAAGTAACTTTGCATACTCCTCAGGTGATAACTGATCTTTGATCGCTTTTATGATCTTATCATCCACAACATTTGGTCCTAAATAATACAGAGCAGAGATCACCATACCGACCTTTTGCAAAGGATATTGGAGGAGCCGCTGATCATCCGTGTGATTCAGTACCACATCTACACCCGCCAGTTTGAATCGCCTTGAACGGCCATTGGTATGTAAGACATGATATAGAGGCACTTGAGTACTTAACCCTAAACGATTGGCACAATAGCCACCATCATATTGAAACGTCTCACCGGTTAATCGAGTGATCGCGGCTAACACTTTGGAGAGATCAGGAGGTAAGGCTCTCGGCGGATTAAAAAGACTTGAGAATTTAACTTTATAGTAAATATTGGGTATAACCTGGCTGACTTCCTCTTGATCTAAATAGGGAGATAAAAAGCTTAGAAGCTGCTTCTTAGAAAGAGCAACACTAAACTCTTGAACAGAAAACACTGAGCCCGCTGCTAAGTTTTTCAATTCAGCTTCTACTAAAAGTCTTTTAATATTGTCATCCATAGGCACAATCCGTCATCAAGTCATCTTTATTTCAAACCAAATTTTTCTAATGCAGCTTCATTAAAATCCTCATTAAACATCTGCTTCACTCGATGCTCTCTTTTTAACGTTGCGAGAGTCGCGAAGAAACATGCCTCACATAAATGCAGTTGATACTGTTCTCCATCATGCTTCGACCCACTGCCCCAATTGGCGGATAGGACTGCATAGTTCAGTTGAGTGAACTCCTGACAAACGTCACATAAAATATCTTTCGTTTGCTCTAAGTGGTTGTATTCTTCTAAAGCTTCCTGTTCTTTGCTTTCCATCTCGCTCTCCTCACTTTTGAGCCCTATGCGCTTTATTTCAGTGCCAGATCCAAAGCAATCAGGATCTCACCCTCTTGGCATTCACTGGGTGGAGGTAAAATCCGACCCTCTTCACGATAGAAGTCCACACTGGTAAACAGCGCATCTTTGGCCATCTGTAGCGCATCCTCGAAATTGTCACCACAAGTCATTGCCTCAGGAATATCTCGAAAAGAGACGTTATAAGCTTGCCCTTCTTGTTCGAATTTTGCTGGATAAAACATTGGACTACACACCATGATTGAATTCCTTTAAATACTGATCGAACTATTCATTTCTTGTTTTAAAGCCCCTACCTCAGCAAGGGCCTGTCTTGATCACTATTCCGATCTTGTTATCTAAAATAATAACCCAGCGTATCGTCTTTTGAGTCTCCCCACCCTGTCCAGATCTCAGTCAGCTGGACATAATCCTGATTGATGCTTTTGACTTTGTATAAAAAGCTACGGGGTGGAGAGGTCTCATTGAGACGTACTTTTTCAATTAAGATAAAGGTCTTGTCATCCAACCATCTGACCCTAAGATGTAAGGGATCCTGACACTGTCCCAGTTCTGCATACATCGCCGCATCTTTGCCATTTTTGGAGAAGGACAAGCCCGCACATTGGACATCCGGGATGTCCATCACCAGACGTTTTCCGATCAGGCTTTCTTTGGCGCCCGCACAGGCCAAGCTTGAAAGGCTGAGACATAAGCCCGCTAAAAATATTTTTTTCATGATGCTACTCGTTATTTATTCAGTTGAAGCGGTGTAAGACATATTGTCAATAAAGCCACACTGTAATATGTGCTGTGATGGATTCACGGGATGGTCATACAGACTGATATAGGCAATCATGCTGCTCAGATCAGAAGCATCCCGTTTATAGTGCTGGGTATAGATGTAAATCTGTTTAGGGCTGTAACGTTTTCCGTTTTGAAAGACCTCCCCGTTAAACACTTTTAAATGTGGATACTGCTGAAAGACCTGATGGGTCTTGGTTCGTTTCTCATTGTCATGTGCTGAGGCTTGATCCCACTGCTGCTTAAAACGTTTAAATTGCTGTCCACTATAGTGACTGAACTGAATCTTTAACCCTTCCTCTAGCTTCTGCTTGGTCTGAGCCATGTCATCATTGCGATAAATCGAAGTACTTGCCCCAGCCACACTGACCTGCATCAAAGCCTCAATCCGTTGAATCGGATTGCGTTTATCTTTGGGCAAATAGACTTCTATTTCAGGACAATCCTCACAGTAGTTTTCATCGTCTGGATCATCCACAACGCTTGATTTTTGCTGGGTGTAGTGCTGCTGAAATTGTTGTTGCAGAGTCGTTAGATTAGAGGCTGCTGTATGCGTCCAATCTCCCGTAGCCAGTTGATTGCTAAACGACTGTTCTTGCTTGGCCCAATCCAAACAGTTTAAGCCCTGCGCTAAAGTCACTGGCTGCAAAGTCAATGCATTGGCGTTAGAAACGGGTTGAGCTACCGCTGTCTGTAATACCAGTAGTGAAGCACTGGCAAGTAAAAATGGCCTCAGCTTAAATCTCATTGGATGATTCTCCTGATAAGTGTTGTTCACTAGACTGATCATCAACTTTAAACCAGTAGGTATAGTCCTCAGCTTTTCCATCCACCAATACATTCTGCACATTAACGTCATAGATCACGTTGTATTCCATTGCGCTAAAATGGAATTGCAGATTATTGGCGACTAAACCATAGCTGATATTGTCATACTGGATGTTGCTGATCGTTTGGCTTTGCTGATTATCCCGTCTCGTCACGGTTAGTTTCGCCTGAGAAAAATCCACCGTATTGTTGGCATAGGTATTTTGTGGATTGACTAATATCGACAGGGATAAAGGTTCATTTTTTGAAAAGAATTTCTTCGGATAAACATGATACGGATAGGCAATCACCCCTTTCGGCATCGTGGTGCTTAAGGTTTGCGATGCATAGGGATAGACCACTTTCATGGCAGCGCCTAAGATGGTCGGTACGCTTTTAGCCTCAGTATTGGAGACTTCGCCATAGGCAGTTTTGCTCAGGAATGGACTCAAGATATGACGTCGATGTCCAATGCTGCTCGAGTTTTTTTCAATCAACCAATTGATCAGATGGGTATCAGCACCGTAGCTGGCTAAAGGTTGATAGGCTTGAACAAAGTTCAAGTTCGATGTTGAAGCCCCTTGATAGCCAATGTCACTAAAACAGCGCCACGTACGGTCCGGATAGTGTGAGGTCTTTTCATTCACCGCCAGTAACATAGAGGCTTGCATCATTTGGTCTTCATAGGCTTGGTCATAGCGAACTTTCGGCAGATTGTGTAAGGCACGGATCTCATTCAGGGTATTGATAAACAGCTGCCGCTCCGCCTCACTGGGTCTCCCTGCATGACAAGCATTCAAATCTTTATGCTCCTCTGCATGCGCCTCAATGACATCCACTACCATCGTGCTATTCACAGGCAGAAGCTGTGAGGTTCCTGCCTGTGTCAGTTTTAAAGTACATTTGCCCACATCAAGGGCTTTGAGCTCCCCTTGTTCGAAGTCACAAATATTCGGACTCTGACTGCTAAAACTGAAGGTCAGATCTTGATCAGTCTTCAAGTTCAATTGATAGGCCTGACCTTTGAGAAAGCGAGAGACCAATAAAGGTTCAAAGCGTTGTGCTGTCTTGTTTTTACAAATTCCTTCTTGTAGATATTGCGTTTCAGAACACGTGACAGGCTGAGGTGAAGTACCACCATCGTTTACCCCATCCGTTCCACCACTATTGGAACCAGTATTTCCGCCTGAACCACCGCCACATCCAACCATCGCCATACTGATGACCAGCATCAAGGTGCTGGTTGTGATGGATGGTATCCCCGTTTTTGAATGTTTCATACGTTTATTACTCCCTCTTATTCTTAGTTTTTATTGGTAATGATCGGCCGATAGCAGTTGGCGGATTTCACTGGCCATTTTTGGGCTACGCCAAGGAAACAACACCTTGAGGCGGTAATGGGGTTTGAATTGATCGCGTGTTCCAATATTGACTTGGTATTCTCTTTTGACTGGGCTGCGATGTTCGTGTTGGCGGATATGCGTTCCCGTCATCGGATTGCTGGTGATTGTGCTGGAATAAGACACTTTGTCTTCAACTAAGTTGAAGTGACCGACCGAGGTAATATAGTCAAATGGGTATTTCACTAAACGCTGTTCAGGTTCATCAAACAGGATGATGGTTTTATCCTGACTGTTAATCCAGACCCCACGATTGTGATAATTAAACTGTTCACCTTGGCGCGTCAGTTGCTCCGTCATACCTGCAAAGTAGGTATTGCCATATTCATAGAAGTAATAAGTGATCACAAACCACAACAGCCAGATTCCAAAGAATAGAGAGCCAAACCAGCCAAAGGAAAAGACTTTGGCCATAATCAAAAAGATGACGATCGGCACCACGATGCACTTTACAAAGACTTTGGATTTTGATGGGCGATTTTCGATTGGAATGATTTTTGGTTGAGTGAATTCAGACATCATTGTTCCCCGCATGTTCAATGCAATTGACAATCACAAGGGGATATAAAAATAAGTATTTTTTTATAGGCGTGATTGAGCCATCCACCTTAGAGATTGTTCGTGTAAAAATGTTTTTTTAATACCGCTTAAAAATTAAAATCAGTGCTGTATGCCCTGTTGAAGGACACAACAAGGTTGAATAGGTGCGGAGGCACAATAAAGAATAGATGGATACAGCATGAGAAGCTCCTAGATGTAATAGAAGTTCTACCAAATTACTGTCAAATAATGGTGGCAGAACGAAAAGGGGTTGACAGACTGATCATCTAGGAATCAGCACACCCGAAAGTGTCCCCCTTCCGTCCTACCATAGAAAAAAAGGGGGACGTGAAGATTCCCACATTCAGTTTATATCCAAAAATATAAACCTCATGTGCTAGATGAATCGGTCTGTCAAAACCGACTGGCAATGTAGGCCAGCGAGCTCATATTAGATTTATCCAGCGCTTTAGTCAATTTCGCGATACGATAAAATTCACATGATCGCCTTGAATAAATTCAGTTAAGTTATTGATTTCACCCATAAGCTCAAATTAAAACCATCAATGGGCTGATTTTGATGCTATGGATCGGTTTAAAATGAACTGCTCTTCTGTAATAAAATAAATGAATAAAATGATTGAATAGATCTTCACCAAACATTCACTTTTTTAAGTGGATCTGAAGAAAAGCCCTGCCGTATCCAACGACATACTCCTGTTCATCATAGGTAAACCCAGCCGTCAGACTTCCCCAATAACTAAAGCTTAATCAATGAATTAATTAAATGTAGCGTTTTGTAAAAATATGCAAATACAGCGTTGACAGTGCAATGGATACGCAGATAAGCTTATAGGACACAGCAAAATCTGTGTTCAGGCGTGAGAACCTGATACAATCTAGGTGCAAATTAATGTCGCACTCGCGGCTATTTTTTTGTCTACTGTTTTAGCAGTCGTTATGGCAGCTTGATAGGGCAACCGTAAGGTTGGCTGATCCTAGATTCAGTATTCTCACCCCTGTCTCGCTGCCACCATTACCGTGAGAAGTAATGCTGGTAAGTATTTAAAACTTATCTAGGACTACTGCTATGAACGCTACTTTTCATGGTGCATACACTTGCACATCTAAAAAACAAGCCTCTCAACTGATTGTTGAACTTGGCAAAAGCATTTCAAATCCCCAGCGTCAAAGTCTAACCCATCTTTATCAAGCACTCGATACTGCAGACTCCTTGTTGACCGAGCTTGAACATGCGCACCAAATTATTCGTCAATGTATACGCCAGATGAATGATGAACAAATCGCTGAAGTCGCAAAACTCAATCAAAATAATCATACCCCATCGCTCTGGGCATTCCGCACCCATCAACGTCAAAACCTGATTGAACGTGCTGAGCGTCTTTTGGGAGCACGTTATGAAGCATAATCAGCATATTCTGCTGGCTCCCTCTGACTACCCTTTAATTGCTTCGCCTACGCTTGCAAAAGCGTATGGCGTCGCAGCCGCGACTTTTTTACAAAAGCTGCACTACTGTTTAGAACACAGTGATGCTCAAGTCCACAAAGGAAAAAAGTATTGGTTTCATAGCTATGAACAGTGGCAACAAACTCTGGGGATTTATAGTGTCTCCACAATCAAACGGATCGTCGCTAAATTAAAACAAGCGGAGATTTTAGTGATTAAAAAGCTCTCAAAAAATAAATGGCTTCAAACCAACTTTTATTCAATTAACTATCGAAAGTTAAAGCAACTGATCCAGCCGAATACTGAAACTCAAGCTCAACCGCAATCGTCGGTGCAAATGACAAATACAACTGGTACAAAGCCTGAAAGAAGTACAAATCCACTTAAAGACACCCAAGCTGATACGCTAACGCAGTCAATTCAACACGCGTTTCACACTCTCAAAACTCAGACAGATACACCCACACAGTCCTTAAGACCAGCGAAAAGTTCCGTACAACCGAAAATTGTCATTTCTGGAAATACGACGGCACAAGGATTGAGTCAGCCACGCTCTCCAATTGCATCACATGAAATTTTGAAAAATATGAACCCTGATTATCGTCATTTTTATCAAGCGCTGTTGCAGCAGCGCGTTGATATTCATTATGCAGATCAGCGCATTCAGCATTTACTCAAACAGCAGAAACACGTGATTCGACATATTGCCTATATCAAACAGCATTTTTCAGGTCAGGATCGTTATCAATGGCATGCACTTGAGCAATTGCAAATCGACAGCTATTTAATCAAGTAAGCAAGTTCATCTTATCCAGATTGAACTTGCTTATTAGAAACTATCCTTACACTGAGAATCAAAATAAATTAGAAGTCGAAATCATTAGATTTTGGCTTCTGAACAATATCATTATTTTCATATTGATACTGATTTTTTCTGGACAATTCAAGCTGATACTCGGCTTGATGCAATTCATATAAATTCGCTTCTCGAATCTCTTTAACTGTTTGCCTAACCATTTGAATTTTTTCTTGAATATTCGGATCTTTACTATGTAAATAATGCCTCGGTATTTGCGGAACATCTTTTAAATTTGTCCCATTTTTTTGATTATAATCTTCATTCGATAAACATGAGACCTTATTTTCGACGTGGAACTTAATTCCGTAGATCTCCACCTCTTTAATGGGTGCATATTCTTTTAAAAATTTATTTATGACATTTTCTGTGATTTTTCGATAATGATTAATTTGATGACGACCGAGACCAATTACATCTGCTGTTAGTTTCTTGGCACCGCCTCTCTCAGGATTCTTTGGACAGTGTCTTTGAAAATACAGTTCTGGTGTTCGTTCAATACCATCATAAATACTTCGCTCTGAATATAATAAATGTAGGTGTGGTTGTTCATAACGCCCATCTAGGGTTGAAACATGATTGTGGATGGCAAAGCTGTAGGGCATCTGATATTGACCGCAGAATTCATATATAAGTTGATTTGATAAATCTATCCGCTGCATATAATTGAGTTCTTTCGGCAGAGCCACGGTAATATGCGTAGATGTCCTCCCCTTCATACTTTCATATTGATCCGCTGCATTCCAAAATACTTCGGGGCAATCAGCTGCCCAGATTGGCATATTGGCTGATGCTGTATATTCAAGCTCTTCAATATCTTGTTTATGCGTTGAAAAATATAATGTTCGCGTAATGTAGTGATAACCGAGTTCTGAAGAATGTCTAAATTTGTCTCTACGCAAATTTTTATGCTGAATTTTTAGTTCTTTCACATTATGACGTAAATCAAAATAATACATATACAAATCCAATTTCAAATAAAGAAAATGGAGCATATAAAATTATTCAAAAATTTTATTCGTTTGATACAGAAAATGAAAAAATAATGCGATTTTTTTATAGAAAATATATCAGCATCATAAATGTATGTACTTTTAACGTGTAACACCCCCCAGTTTTAACGTGTAACAACAGAAATTTTAACGTGTAACACCGAACGAAATTTAAGCAAAAAAACATGTAACAGCCCCAATTTTTAACGTGTAACAGGCGTTTGTGCAATTTTTAGCCACTTCAAGTAAATTTTCGAATATTTAATAAATAATATCATTTAAATACAAACACTTAACTAACTAAAAGTGCTCCGCAGGACGAGCCGTAGTGTTCATTAAAATTTTCTGAAAGAAAATTTTAATGAACACGGAGACGAGATAAAAATCTTTTTTTTGCATTCGCAAAAAATGATTTTTATCGCTCACCACTAACAGTAAAACTAACAGCCAAACTAGCAGGACTAACAGAGAGCAGAAAAAAAACAGAACTTTTTTTGAATATTTAAACTTTTCTCAAGTTTTAAAATTGACATGTGATATACATTTTTTATTATTTTAGTGAGAAAATATCACGATGAGTCGTACAGCATTAACAACACAAGAGCATATTAATTCAATCGAATATTTTGCAATGAATAACCGTGCATTCGAAAGTTCACATTATGATGTCATTCAATTAATCGAACAAAAAAAATTAGGGGAACTGAGTGATAAAGAAAAACAATTAATCAGAAAAACGTATCTATATACAAAAAAAAGAAAGACGTATGATAATAAACTTCTTTTTATATCTAAAAAAGATCCAAAATCGATCACAAAAATAGAACGCGATATTTTAGATTATAGTTATTTCGGAGAAGTTGTTCCACCAGTGCTTGAACATTATTTTTTAGCTGAAAAAATGTTAGACAATTATATGTCAAAATTACCCGATGATATAAAAATAAAAATCCATCAAAACATCTTAGACACGGATGATGCTTTAGAAAAGAAACAAAATATTAAAAAGAGAAATAGAGAGAATCATCAAAAATTTTTTATTGGTGGGACATTATTGTCGCTTCTTAAATTAAATAATAATGATGATGATCCAATCGATATATTATTTGAGATCATGAAACTCTATTTAATGCATGATTATTTTGAGAGAAAATCATTTAACACTGAAGAGATAAATGAATTTAGTACTTCAGAAACTGGAAGAGAATTTAACAACAAAAAGAATTCAATTTTACTCAATTTAAATAATCCATTCTTAATTTACGATGAGTAAATAAAAAAACTAACAGAAAAAGCAGTATGCGTTAATAGCCGACCTTTTTTTCAGGGTCGGCTAAGCCGTGTGCGTTTTTAAAAATTTAACTCTCTTACTTTATAATAATATTTTTTTAAAAATCACTTTACAAAAAACCATTTCTAATTTAATGAATATCCATCTAAACAAACTTAAGATTATTTTACTGATATAATAAATTAAAAAATAAACCTTTTTTTTGTTTTTTAAACTTTTCTCATCTTTTTTTTAAATATTTTGATAATGTGCATATTCGGTTTTTCATTTAATTACCAGCTCACCCTGAAAATGAAAAATTTATCAATTTATGGGAGGATCGATGAACTTCAAAATTCGGTTTGAATTATCTGAATATGTAAAAAAAGTACAAGCTAATGGTAGCTGCACTTTTTCTGGTAACAGTACGAAAAATTCACTTAGATTTATATTTAAAAAGCACAATTTAAAAGCTAATACAGTTTACCCGTCATTTGATGAAGAATACATGAATCACCAAGAGTCTTATCCTCTAGATATGAAGGTGGTGGGATGAGCACAGAGGATGCAAGATGATTGAGATTGATCGCAGAATTCGAGCTAAAGAATTTATGCAACTCCTATCCATTGGAAAAGATAAATTCTATAACATGATTAATACTGGGGATATTCAGCAACCAATTAGACTTTCTGATAAAGATGTTTTTTGGTATTCCTCGTACGTTAAGAATAAAGTTGAGGAGCATAAGCCTAAATCTGATATAGTACCCCACAATTAGTGGTCATTTTATTCCTAATTTCTCCGCTATCTCTCCCAGAGCGGGTACTTAAACGGGTAAGTAGGAAACCACATCAAAATTAATTTATATATTTTAGTAGGTTATAATGAAAATCGTCATCCTGAATAAGCCCTATGACGTCCTCTCCCAGTTCCGTAAAGATGAAGCACATATGACGATGTCTGACTTTGTCAGCGACTCTACTTTGCGCTTGGCTGGTCGTTTGGATATGGACTCTGAAGGCTTGGTATTTTTAACCGACCATGGTGGTTTAAACCAATACATCACTAACCCTGCCAATAAAAAATTTAAAACATACTTGGTTCAAGTTGAAGGTGATGTCACTGAAGAAGCCCTTGAGCAGTTGCGTAAAGGTGTGGAACTGAAAGATGGTATGACTTTACCTGCTGAAGCATCTAAAGTTGAACAACCTGAGTGGTTATGGGAGCGTGATCCTCCTGTACGTTTCCGTGCGTCTGTGCCGACTTCTTGGGTCGAAATTTCAATTTGTGAAGGCCGTAACCGTCAAGTACGTCGCATGACTGCTGCTGTAGGTTTTCCAACCTTACGTTTAATCCGTACTAAAATTGGTGCAATTGATTTGGTTCAAATGGGTTTACAACCAGGTGAATCCAAAGAAATCGAACCACTTTTATACCCTGACTTTCAAAACATTCCTGCTGAAGAACCTTACCGTTCGCGCTCTTATGTGAAAAAACCGGGTGGTACAGGTGGTAAGCCTATGGTTCGTAAGAACAAAGATGGTTCTGTGAAAAAGTCAGGTACAAAGCGTATTTGGCAAATGGATGATAGTGAGAAACCAAAGCGTAAAACCAATGGTACTACTCGTCCTAATACGAAAGCTCCACGTGGTCGCGGACGTAATGGTCGTTAAAAATTAAGTATTTTAAAGCCCACGAACGTGGGCTTTAATAATTAATACTATACAAAAAGTACTTATATTTATTTTTCTCTTTCAAAATCGTATTGCTTTAACATTTTATCAAAATCGCTCTTTAGCGAAAATTTTATTTCCCATATCTCTTCTAATTTATACCCATAAACATTTTCATATTCAATTTTTATTTTTGCAGTAAGAGTTTCACCCGTATCTCCAAAGATATCATCAAAAAAATTACTATACTGTAAGCTATCATTAAAAAACGCTACATTTTTCATTTTAAACGTACTTAATGCAACGGGCATTAGCCCCCTAACTCGTAGAAAATTAATATGCGCTCTTGATGAAATTCCATCATGTAAATATGCAGTCAAATTATAGCAATCACCTTTACCTATATTATGCACATTCAATAATAACGAATAATGATCTTCAGAATGTTTAAAAGCACTAGGTGCATAATAACCTATCTCAGGTCGGGCTTTTTCAAATGATGCCTGCAAAGTCTTTTCATTAATTAATGCTATTTCTTTTTGCTGTTTAACACCCTCTTTCATCTCATCAATCTGAAGTTGTAACGCTTTTTCTTGTTGCTCTAAAGCTTTAGTATTTTGATCTAACTGCTTGCCCTGCTGTATATAACCTAAAATTAGCCAAAAGAATGCAATAGGTGCAAAAATACCCGCAAGAAAATCACCCAATTCATTGAGTGTTGCAGGCAGATTATAACTATTACTTTGACTGAATACATAAATTCCTAGAAACCAAATCAAAGTAGCTATTACCCCAAAAATTAAACTCTTTTTATTCATATCTCAATTAGATCACTCAAGCATTATTAATTTATAGTGGCTTTGTTGCACAAAGATTTCATAACTATATGATTTTAAAAGTTTTGATTATTTTTTGATCTAAAATTAAATTTATTTAAATCAGATGCTTACATATTTATGCAACAAAGCCATTTATAGTTATAACAAACATCTGATATTAAAAAACATCATCAAATTTTTTAAATAGAAAGCATAAAGTACTATAAAAAAAGCCGATGCATTCGCATCGGCTTTTTTCACTTCATCGGTAAATTTATCGATTTAGTTTTGACTTAGATCGCTTCAAGTGCAGCATTCAAAGTCTCACTTGGACGCATTACAGCATTTACTTTAGCTGTATCTACAGCATAGTAACCACCGATGTCAGCAGCTTGACCTTGAACTTGAGCAAGTTCAGCAATGATCTTGTCTTCGTTTTCAGCAAGTGCTTTCGCAAGTGGAGCAAACTTCGCTTTCAACTCAGCATCTTCATCTTGTGCAGTAAGCGCTTCAGCCCAGAACTTCGCTAAATAGAAGTGGCTGCCACGGTTATCTAACTCGCCAGTACGACGTGATGGAGACTTGTCGTTATCAAGTAATTTTCCAGTCGCTTGATCTAAAGTCTTCGCCAGAAGTTTCGCCTGAGCGTTATCTTCTTTAATGCCTAGCTCTTCTAAAGAAACAGCAAGCGCCAAGAACTCACCTAAAGAATCCCAACGTAAGTGGTTTTCTTCAACAAGCTGTTGTACGTGTTTAGGCGCTGAACCACCCGCACCAGTTTCGTACATACCACCGCCCGCCATTAACGGAACGATAGACAACATTTTCGCTGAAGTACCAAGTTCCATAATTGGGAACAAGTCAGTCAGGTAGTCACGTAGGATGTTACCCGTTACAGAAATCGTATCTAGGCCACGCGCTACACGTTCAAGTGTATAACGCATTGCACGTACTTGAGACATGATCTGAATATCTAAACCAGCAGTGTCGTGGTCTTTCAAGTATTTTTGTACTTTCTTGATCACTTCATTTTCGTGCGGACGGTATGGGTCTAACCAGAAGATTGCTGGCATACCCGAGTTACGAGCACGGTTTACTGCAAGTTTTACCCAATCTTGAATCGGTGCATCTTTCACCTGACACATACGCCAAATGTCGCCTTCCTCAACATTTTGAGTCATTAACACTTCGCCAGTTTCTAGGTCAGTGATGTTTGCAACACCCGCTTCAGACATTTCGAAAGTTTTGTCGTGCGAACCGTATTCTTCAGCTTTTTGCGCCATCAAACCAACGTTAGGTACAGTACCCATTGTACGTGGGTCAAAGTTACCGTTCCACTTACAGAAATTGATCATTTCTTGGTAGATACGCGCAAAAGTTGACTCAGGCATTACTGCTTTACAGTCATAAGGTTTGCCGTCAGCGCCCCACATTTTACCGCCACCCCGGATCATTGCAGGCATTGAAGCATCTACAATTACGTCGTTTGGTGAATGGAAGTTTGTGATGCCTTTCGCCGAATCAACCATTGCAAGTGCAGGACGGTGTTCTTGGCAAGCATGTAAGTCTTCGATGATTTCTTCACGTAAAGACGTCGGTAAAGTTGCGATCTTCTCATAAAGACCAGCCATACCATTGTTTACGTTAATGCCTAGCTCATCGAACAATTTACCGTGTTTTTCAAAAGCATCTTTGTAGTAAATTTTCACACAGTGACCGAAAACGATCGGGTGTGAAACTTTCATCATGGTTGCTTTCACGTGTAAAGAGAACAAAATGCCCGCTTCTTTACAATCATCAAGTTCTTTTTCATAGAAATCGCAAAGCGCTTTCTTGCTCATGAACATTGAGTCGATGATTTCGCCGTCTTGAAGTGCAACTTTTGACTTCAGAACAATCGTTTCACCAGACTTGGTGATGAGTTCCATTTTCACATTACGTGCACGGTCTAAAGTCATCGACTTTTCACCGTGGTAGAAGTCGCCTTCATCCATGTGAGAAACGTGAGTTTGAGACCATTGCTTCCACTCGCTCATAGAGTGCGGGTGTTTTTTCGCATAGTTTTTCACTGCAGCTGGTGCACGACGGTCAGAGTTACCTTCACGCAATACAGGGTTTACAGCTGAACCAAGACATTTGCCATAGCGCGCTTTAAGCGCTTTTTCGTCTTCAGTAGTTGGGTTTTCAGGATAGTCAGGAATCGCGTAGCCTTTTGATTGAAGCTCTTTGATACATGCTGTTAACTGAGCAACAGAGGCACTAATATTCGGGAGTTTGATGATATTAGTATCTGGATCTTGGGTAAGACGACCTAGTTCTGCAAGATTGTCTGGGACTTTTTGCTCTTCTTTTAGGTATTCAGAGAATTCTGCGAGAACACGTGCGGCAACAGAGATATCAGTTTTAACGATCTCTACACCAGCAGGTTTAGTAAAGGTCTCAATGATCGGCAGTAGCGAATAAGTCGCTAGCAATGGCGCCTCGTCGGTCAGTGTGTAAATGATGGTTGACTTTCCACCAGCCATATATAGCCCCTTGCGTTAGATTGAGTTTTTTAGGGTGATGAGCTTCTGGCTCAACCCCTGCGAACCGATGTGCTTGAATAAAACCCTGAAAGTATCGTCCCTCAGGGCTTTCCAGTCAACGTAATATCCAGTGATAACGACATTTCGCCAGAAAATACCACTACAGCCTTCGTTTTTCAAAATCACGTCTTTCCACAAGGCTTTAGCTTTTGCTTAGCAAATAAACAAATTTTTTAGCGAAATGTGTTATTTACCTCATTTAAGCCACAACAACAGATAGTTTTCACATAATACAGTCTTCAAATCGTTTTTATAGTCTTATAGCCCTACATGCATCTAGCCCTACATGCATCAGAATGACTTTTCTCAGCGCTAAATTTAAACAGGCAAAGCAACCCAACATGCCAAAGCTTAAATATTAATACATAAACCCTCTACGCCTACTCCTCTATTTTTACATTTTTAAACCTATGTTTTTTATAGGGTTGGTTAAACTGAATCTTTTTCCTGCAACGGTAAGGGTCAATTCAATGCTAAAAATGCTGCTTCCGATCATTGGACTTGGTTTTTCTTCTTGGTGTTTTGCTCAAAACCCATTGAGCGTCCATGTGCTGAATTTGGAAAATGGTCTCCCTTCTGCCAATGTCAAAGTGACACTTGAAGCCCAACAAAATGATAAATGGACAGAAATCAGCTCAAGCACGACCGATGACCAAGGTCGAATCAACGATTTATATCCCAAAGATACGGCCTTACAAAAAGGTGTATACAAAGTTACCTTTAAAACGGGTGATTGGTTTCGCCAAAAAAATCAGCGCTCATTCTTTCCAGAAGTGCCCGAGGTATTTGTAATTGATGGCTCATTGGATCATTACCATATTCCTCTATTAATTAGCCAATATGGCTATTCCACTTACCGTGGTAGTTAATGCACATAAATAAGCACATAAAAAACCGATGCCTAAGCATCGGTTTTTGTCTGTACAGAATCAAATCAAGTGGCTTAGGGACTAAGCCTTGAACCACTTCTCTGCTTTCGCTTGATCTTCGACTTTCAATTCCACTTCAGTCAGCTCTGAGCCAGCAGCTTTTACGTCAAAGCTCATCAACTCATCACGGCGGAATGCCAAAATGCTATATATACCTTCTTGCTTGGCATACTTTTCTACCAGTTTCACCGTTGCTTTGAGACCATCAATCGCAATGATCACATCATGGGCAGAAAGGCCAGCTTGAGCAGCAGCACCATCACGACGTGCGCTTTGCACCAAGACGCCTTCTGGCTTATCTACAAGCTTTAAACCTAGCGGTAATGACTTGTCATTTTTCAGGCTATAGCTTAAACCAAATTCAGGGAAAAGTTGATCCAGCGGCAACTCATCTGTAGTGTTAATTAAGTGATTGATTTGCTCAATCCAGTTATCACCTGTCAGTTCATTACACAACTCAACAATCGTACGCTCATGTACTTGTATACCCTTTTGCGTGTTCTCATAAAGTTTACGCATAAGCGCGTCTAGGCTTGAACCACGTAAGCGCAATCCTAAGTCTAAGCATAGGGCAACCAAACAGCCTTTGTTGTAATAGCTGGTGCCTGCATTGTTCGAGTTTTCATCCTGACGGTAAAATTTCACCCATGCATCGAAGCTAGACTCAGACACAGACTGAACAAAACGACCTGGATTTTGCAAATAACGATCAATCTGAGTTTTGAGTAGTTTGATATATGAGGCTTGGGAAATCACACCACTACGCAGCAAAATCAGGTCATCATAATAAGATGTGAAACCTTCAAAAATCCAAAGCAAAGAGGTATAGCCTTCTTTATTTAGATCATAATTGACAAAGTTTTCAGGACGAATGAATTTAACCAACCATGAGTGGAAGTATTCATGGCTACATAAACCTAAGAAACGTTGATAGTCTTCAGACGGCTCTTCAGGCTCATTGGCTTTTGGTAAGTCTTCACGTGGACTAATCAAGCTGGTTGAATTTGGGTGCTCCAAACCGCCATAACTATTTGCTGTCGCCATCGTCATAAAGGTGTAGTTTGAAAATGGCGCTGAGCCGAACATTGAAATTTCTGTTGCACAGATTTTTTCAATGTCTTGCTGCATACGTGCAGCATTCATAACATGTTTACCTGACACCACAAACTCGTGCGGAATACCATTGGCTTCAAAACCAAACCGAGTCTGTTCAGCCAACTCAAATGGTGCATCAATCAACTCGGCATAGTTTTTGGCTTTTAAGGTAAAACGACCTTTAACGAGGCTTTTTGAAGCCATACCAGTAGCCAATTCGAAGTGTTTTAGCTCATCAGGAAGGAACAGTTCAACTTCAACTGCTTTGTCCTCTTGACCCTCCAAACCTAAGCAAGCACATGCAGGATTTACATATAAACGGGTTTGATCTACATACGCACCGCGCACCGACAGATCATAGGCATAGACATCATACTCAACCGTAATCAATTCATGATCGGTATTAAAAAGACGCCATTTATTCTTTTCAAATTTTTGAATTTCTAACAAACGCCCTTCTTCATCATAAGCACGAACCGATTCAATATGCTTTGAAAACTCGCGAATGAGGTAACTACCCGGAATCCAAGTCGGTAATGAAAGTACCTGTGTTGGGTCTGCTACAAAACGTAAAGTCACGTGTATAAGGTGTTGACGATAATCGTCAAATTCGATCTGATAATGCAACATAATGGGCGATACAAAATAAAATGAAATGAGTTATAACTTAGCTTAGCATTATTTACGCCAGTTTTGCGTCACAGTCACATTTGTCTGCATTTTTGACTGGTCATTGAAGTAAAAAAGGCATAGCATTTGCAGCTGTTTTAAGTTTAAAAGTCACGGAATGGCTTGGTTAGGGAATTTCATTGAAAGCTGTCATCTACTTCATCGCTACACTCTTCGCCTTATGTTCAAGTTTCACTCAAGCGGCATTGCTCAACATTGTTCCTGAAACAGTTGAAGCTCAAGCTTGGACAGTTTTTGACAGCCAATCGGGGCAAGTCATTGCAGAGCATAATAGTCATGTTCAACGTGCGCCCGCTTCGCTCACCAAAATGATGGTGGCTTATATTGCACTCAAAGAAATTAATGCAGGGAAGCTCAATAAGAGCGAAATTCTTACCGCAACACCTGTGGTCAGTACGGTGATGTGGGATGAGTCCCAAATGTACTTAAAACAAGGTGAACAGATTTCTGTGGATCAGCTTTTAGCGGGTTTAGTGGTCATGTCTGCCAACGACGCAGCAGTGACTTTAGCGGAACGCATCTCTGGTGATATTCCAAACTTTGTTGCACGAATGAACCAAGAAGCCAAAGCACTGGGAATGACTGAAACGCATTTCCAAAACCCTGCGGGTATCACCATGCCAGAGCACTATTCGACTGCACATGATTTAGCGCTATTAGGCCAAGCCTTGGTGAATGAAACACCAGACTATCTACACTATTCAAAACAGCAAAGTTTTAGCTATAACCAACGCTTTCACCGTGCAACCAATATTCTGTTAAAACAAGACCCGACAGTAGATGGCTTAAAAACAGGTTATACCAAAGCAGCGGGATATAACTTAGCACTGACAGCAAACCGCCCGACCATGAATCCAGACAATCCAAACCGTCGCTTGGTGGTCATCGTTTTGGGTACAGAAAGTGCAGCTAAGCGTGCTGAAGTTGCACACAACCTCATGAATTTGTCTTATACCTATACTCGTAACGAAGTTGCGCTGAAAGATAAGCAAATTATTGCTGAACTGCCTGTAGTTAAATCGACATTGAAAATGTTCAAAGTGGAAAGTAAGCAACCGAAAATTGTGACTACATCACTGTACGATCAACCATATGCCATTGACTTACATGCCTTTGACCAGACCAACCAACGCATTATGCTCAATACAGGCAATGGTACTATTCAACGCATTGATCCATTAGAGTCCACAAAAACGCATTTCAATATTGAAGTGTTGCAAAACAAGCTGACCGCTCCGCTGGCTGAAGTGATGCAACTGGCGAAAGTGCAGGTCTATCAAAACAATCAGCTCATTCAAACGTTCACCATTGAAGAAGATGTACAAATTGAAGAAGCCAATATTTTCCAGCGTCTAATGTTTTGGTTCAAAGGCTTGTTTCCATTTTTATCAAGCGATGAACCTAAAGTAAAAACCTATACACTCGGTTAAGTTCGAGCAGTATCCCGAGTTTTATACTTTATGTAACTTGTAAGACAATCTAATTATCAATAAATCAAGAAGATGGCATATTCAATGTCATCTTCTTTTTTTAATAATAAATAGGTTGCTTCATATGGCTGTACAAACAGAACAAGTGCCACACCATATTGTTATTATTGGCGGTGGTGCTGGTGGTCTAGAGTTAGCAACGCAACTCGGTGACAGCTTCGCAAAATCCAACTGGGTTAAAATCACCCTCGTCGATCAAAACCTCACCCACATCTGGAAACCCTTACTCCACGAAATTGCGGCAGGTACACTCAACCCAAGTGTTGAAGAAATTAATTATTTTGCACATGCTTCTAAGCATCATTATGAGTTTGTTTTGGGTCGTTTTGTCGGCTTAGATCAAGAACATAAAAATGTAAAACTTGAAGCACGCCAATATGCCAAACAAAACACGGAAACCACGCAGTTTGAACTCAACTACGACACCTTAGTCCTAGCAGTCGGTTCGACCTCTAACGACTTTTCGACCGAAGGTGCTAAACATTACTGCCATTTCCTCGACAGTCGCCAGCAAGCTGAAATTTTCCAGCAAGACCTTCTACATTTGTATTTGGATGCACAAAACCGCCCCGAAACACGCGCACTCAATATTGCGATTATTGGTGCAGGTGCCACAGGGGTCGAGCTTGCAGCCGAATTGATCCATGCGAAAAGTACCTTTTTTAAATACGGTCTCAATAAAATTGACCCAAACAAAGTCAAAGTGACCTTGATTGAAGCAGCGGATCGTATTCTTCCCGCCCTATCCACCAAAATGGCAAATCACACACATACCCAATTGGAAAAACTTGGCGTTGAAGTCCTCATCCATCACCGTGTTGCCAAGTTAGACAAAGACCATGTCTATTTTGCTGACGGCTCACAAATCGATGCCGATCTAAAAGTTTGGGCGGCAGGCATCAAAGCGCCTGTCGTTTTAAATGCGCTTGAAGGCTTTGAAAAAGATGCGATTGGACGTCTTAAAGTCTATGCAACTTTGCAAACCCGTTCCGACCCCAACATTTTTGCCTTTGGCGATTGTGCTCACTGCCAGCCCGCGGCCGATGAACCAGTCCTTGGCCCACGTGCTCAAGTGGCCAGCCAACAAGCAGCCTTTTTGCTTCGAGCGCTCAAAGCGCGCATTCGTGGTCAGTCTTTGCCGATGTTTAAATTTTCTGACAAAGGCTCTTTGGTTTCCCTCAGTCAATACAAAGCTGTGGGCGAACTCCTGGGCCAAGTCAATGTGCAAGGCGTGCTGGCAAAAACCATGTATGTTTCTTTATATCGACTCCATCAGGCCACCTTACATGGCTATACCCAAGCTGGGCTGATGACCGCAAAAGACCTGATGAATAAAAAAGTCGGTCCGAAAATAAAATTGCATTGAAATCTAAAAATGCGTCCCCACTAATAAAAAAACGCCATAAGAACGTGGAAAATGCAGTTTTTTTGCTAAATTTAGTCTACAAAAGCTGCTTTTCACTTTATGATATACCCCTTAAATTCTAAATGAATGGACGAAAAACATGACTGCTATCGCAAATGATCACGTGGTTTCTTTCAACTACAAATTGACTAACGCTGAAGGCGAAACGCTAGACCAATCACAAGGTGAACCACTTGCATATTTGCACGGCGCAGGTAACATCATCCCAGGTTTAGAAAATGCATTGCTTGGCAAAACTGTAGGTGAAAAATTCACTGTTACTGTTCCTGCTGCTGAAGGTTATGGCGAATACAACCCTGAACTCGTTCAAGAAGTTCCAGCGCAAATGTTCCAAGGCGTAGACAACATCCAAGCGGGTATGCAGTTCCAAGCTCAAACTGATGATGGCGTTCAAATCGTAACTGTAAAAGCAGTTGAAGGCGAAAACGTAATTGTTGATGCTAACTTCCCACTTGCTGGTCAAGACTTAACTTTCGAAGTTGAAATCGTAGAAATCCGCGATGCAACTGAAGAAGAATTACAGCACGGCCATGCGCACGGTGCTGGTGGTCACCACCACTAAGATTTAACATCTTAGAAAAAAGGGCGAAAGTTAAACTTTCGCCCTTTTTTTATTTTTGAATACTTAGTCATTCCCGACGTATTTGAAAATCTGTAAATCTTTGCTGTTCTGAAGCCAGTTCTACAATGACCACATCCGTGACTACCGCATGAGTTGGCCCGACTTTAGCATGATTTACCAGTTCGGCAACCATACCATCATCCCCCAAAAGCAGTGCTTCAACTGCACCTGAAGCTAGGTTCTGTACATAACCCTTTAAACCTAAAGCAACAGCATATTGTGCAAACCAGCGTCGATATCCAACACCCTGAACTTTTCCCGATATGGTCAGTTTTACTGCTTTCATACTGTATGCTCTCGGTTCACGACCGTATAAATAGCCTGACTCATTTGCTGTGCTTGTAAACCACGTTCACCTTGCTGAGCCAAAAGGTCACCTGCTTGGGCATGTAAGGTCACAATTTGATGTAAAGCAATATCATCTTGCAACTGTGCTTTTAAACTGGCAATCATGCCTGCCAATACATCACCCATTCCACCTGTCCCCATCCCTGGATTACCTGCGGTACAAATCCAGAGTTGCGTATCTAAAATCAAGCTTCCCGAACCTTTCAGCACCCATTGTCCTGCATATTTTTCTTGTAAGGCATAAATAGCTGCAATGCGGTCAGACTCCACCGCTGAGGTACTGATACCGAGCAAAGTTGCGGCCTCGCCAGGATGCGGTGTTGCGTAGACCTGCTCACCGAGTTTTACAGGTCTTGAGGCTAAGAACCATAAAGCATCTGCATCTAATACTACCTGCAAAGCATTGGTCTGAATGAGTGGAAACCATGCATCAAACTGCTGCTGAGCCCACGAGTCTCTTCCCAAGCCCATACCAAAACTAACTGCATCCACATGTGCCACCAACGCTTCACGCTCTTGGAGCGACATTTGGTTAATATCGCGCAGCATAATATTGGGTGCACGGGATAAAATCGCAGTATGGTGTTTTGCATCACACACCACCGTCACCTTGCCAGCACCCGCGTGAAAGGCAGCTTCAGCGGCTAACATCACCGCACCACCCATCTGCGCATCTCCCCCAATCACCAGTACATGCCCATAACTTCCTTTATGTCCAAAGGCTTGACGTGGTACAAGCTGCACATACTGTGGAGCAAGTGAAGCTAAAGGTTTTAAAGCACTGTCTACGGGAAGTACCGAAATAAGCTCAACGACTCCTGCATAAGCTTTACCCAGCCCAGTAAATAAACCCGCCTTTAAGCCCAGAGCCGTAAAGGTATAATCGGCGACAACTGCACAAGGTAAAGCTTGTCCCGTGTTGGCCTGCAAACCACTTGGAATATCAACCGCAATTTTTAAACCTGTTTGTCTATTAATCTGCTGAATCACTGCCTGCCAGTCTGAACTGAGTTCACGGTTTAACCCAATGCCAAACAAAGCATCAATATACGCATCATAAGGGTGTTGAAAAGCAAAACCGGTATGAATCATTATCCCCTGTTGCACAGCTGCTGCATGTGCTTGTTGCAGTGAAGTAGACTCTCCCAAAGCAGCTGCATAAATTTCAACGTCATAACCTTGCGCGGCTAGATACGATGCAATCAAGTAACCATCACCTGCATTGTTGCCTTGACCACAACACACCGCAACGCTTTTGACTTGCTGCTGTTTAAGCCTAGGCAGCATATGTTCAGTTGTTGCCCATGCGACTTGTTGCATCAGCCCATAAGCGCTATTTTGCTGCGCGAACCAACGTCCTTCCCATGCTTGAATCTCACTGCTGTGGTACACTTGCTGATGCATGATTTTTCCTTTGTTCTTGGTTATGACAACATCCACATCTTCCTCAAAAATCCCTGTAGATCAATATGATCCAGAGCAGCTTAAGGCTTGGATTAAAGCTGAAGCACTGGCTTTGGGATTTTCTGATTGTGTCATCGCCAAACCAGATGCTCAAGTTGAATTGCCGCGTTTTAAAAAATATTTAGAACTTGGTTATCATGGTGACATGCATTTTCTTGCTGAAAACTTAGAAAAACGCGCAGATCCAACACTGCTTGTTCCGGGCACCAAAAGTATTATTTGTGTGCGTATGGATTATTTGGTAGCCGTTCCTGAACCACGTCTTGTGCCTTTTGCACCAAATAGCGCCATCATTGCGCGTTATGCACGCGGACGTGACTATCACAAAGTCATGCGTGGGCGTTTAAAGACCCTTTCTCAGAAAATCAAAGCCAAAGTTAGCGATTTTGAATCTCGCCCCTTTGCAGACTCGGCACCCATTTTTGAAAAATCATTGGCTGAAAATGCGGGCATGGGCTGGGTCGGTAAACACACCTTACTCATTCATAAAACATCAGGCTCATTTTTTGTTTTGGGCGAGCTCTTCACCTCTTTAGAGCTACCTTTTGACCAAGCCACCACCAAACACTGTGGTTCATGTAGCGCGTGTATTGATATTTGCCCGACCCAAGCCATTGTTGAGCCTTATTTATTAGATGCGCGTAAATGCATTGCCTATTTAACTATTGAGTTTCAAGGCATTATTCCTGAAGAACTACGCCGCGGTATTGGTAACCGTGTGTTTGGTTGCGATGACTGTCAGCTCATTTGCCCATGGAATAGCTTTGCCAAAACCACACCAATTGATGATTTTAACCCGCGTCATGGTTTGGATGACATTCAACTAATTGACCTTTGGCAATGGGATGAAAACACTTTTATGGCAAATACAGAAGGGAGTCCCCTACGTCGTACAGGCTACCAAAGCTTTATGCGTAACGTCGCGATTGGTCTAGGTAATGCACCATTTTCAGATGAAATATTGCAGCAATTACAAGCTTCTCGCCCAGAGCTTAACGATATTGTGCAAGTCCATATTGACTGGGCCATCCAAGAGCAACTGATGAAAAAGCACTAAAACTTGCTTCAAACAGACTTAATCAATAAAAGTTCAATCAAATAGCCATTTGCTTGCATAATTTTATTTATTTTATCTATTTAGCTGCATTTTCAGTGTAACTCAAAATCCAAATAAATAGAATTTTGTGGCCAAATTTCCGGAAAAACGCTCAACTTTGCAACTATTTTTACAATCTCATAAAAAGATAAAATTAAAAACATAATCGGGAGATACTATTAAAAATGAGCAATAATGCCTTTTAAGTTGGCACGTTAAATGTATGATGTATACAAGTTAGAATTAAAAATGGATCGCCATTATGAACCTACGCAATGATTGGACGCGTGAAGAAATCGAAGCTTTGTATGATCAGCCTTTTCTTGATCTCGTCTTTCAAGCGCAGACCGTACATCGCCAACATTTCCAAGCCAACACCATTCAAGTCAGTACTTTACTGTCGATTAAAACAGGAAAATGTCCTGAAGACTGTAAGTACTGTTCTCAGTCAGCACGTTATGACTCAAAACTTGAAGCCGAAAAGCGAATTGCTGTAGACAAAGTGATTTCAGAAGCCAAAGAAGCTTTAGCCTCAGGCTCATCTCGTTTTTGCATGGGCGCAGCTTGGCGTAACCCACATGAACGTGACATGCCTTATGTACTAGAAATGGTTAAAGAGGTAAAAGCACTTGGTTTAGAGACTTGCATGACTTTAGGAATGCTGAATGAGTCTCAAGCTGGGCGTTTAAAAGATGCAGGTTTAGATTATTACAACCATAACCTCGACACCTCACGTGAGTATTATTCACATATTATTAGTACACGTACCTTTGATGACCGTTTAAATACCTTAGAATATGTCCGTCAAGCAGGCATGAAAGTGTGTAGCGGTGGTATTGTTGGTCTAGGTGAAAAGAAAGAAGACCGTATTGGTTTATTGCAAGAGCTTGCAACAATGCCAATTCACCCAGAATCTGTGCCAATCAACATGTTGGTTCCAATTGAAGGCACGCCACTGGCAGATGTTGAAAAACTCGATGTGACGGAATGGATTCGTACCATTGCTGTTGCGCGCATTATCATGCCGCACAGCTATATCCGCCTATCTGCGGGTCGTGAAGCACTTTCTGACTCAGACCAAGCACTTGCATTTATGGCGGGTGCAAACTCATTGTTCTCGGGTGAGAAATTATTGACCACACCAAATGCAGGCGAAGGTAAGGACCGTCAACTGTTCACCAAATTAGGTTTAGTGGCAGAAAAGCCAAAACCAACGGTGGCAGACCTTAGCCTAGATGCCATGGCAAGCTAATTTCCAAGATTTGCTAAGCACAAAAAAGCCCCTTATTCAGTATGGGGCTTTTTTAATGTATATCGATTTAACCTTCAGGCGACCGAGCAAAATTATGCGCAGTAATTAAAATACCGTAACTAGCATTCAGATAATCACCTTGGAAGATCTCATCTTCACCATTGGCATGCCGTACTATTAACGTTTGGCGAAGCGCATCATAGTGAAAAGAATCAAAACACTCTTGATGCTGACACAGCCAGCTTAAGGTATCAGTCAGATTATCATCAACAATATAAGTCTGTGCTTGAAAATTTTTAGTCATCATCCGAATACGCTAAATACTGTTACTCGGCTATTGTAAGCCGTTCTGAGTCAATTCAGTCAAACCAAGCCATAAAAAATGATAGACATTAAAAAGTGAGCCTACGCTCACTTTTCCTTAAGATGATTAGTCGGTTTTAGAATCACCGCACTTTCGGCATTCCATATGCTCCCCTATTTCAGTCATTTGTTCATATTCATAAACATGGATGCAAAATAATTTTTTAAACAACTGAAGCATTTTTAACTCCTGTAAATGATTTTTAAAAAATTCGCTTCTTAAAATAGGTATATCTTCCTGAAATACCCACAACTCATATCTCATGAGCTATACACAGTTTTAAACATACTTTTTATAAATTTCAAGTGCCTTTTGTCGAATAACAACATAAAGTGATAAATGGTCATTTACTTTTTTAAATGATGCTTTTTATTTACTTATCGTTCTGCTTCACATCGCTTTTAAAAATGCGGCTGAGAATGAAACAATGCTTGATTTAAATTTGGATCAAGCTAGGATAAAAATACAATCAATGCTCAAAACAGATGTTTCGAGCAACCAATAAAGAGTTTGATAAAAAAGCAACGATAAGGATATTTATACATGCTTGGACGTATGATGTTTCAACCGCTATTAATTAGCAATCTTATTGATCACGCAGAACGCTACCATGCGGATACAGCCATTATTTCTAAAAATACAGATGGAAGTATCACTGAAACTAACTGGGCCAAAGTCGCAGCCAATTCTAAGCGATTTGCCAATGTACTCGCAGGCTTAGGGCTTTCGCAAAGTGACCGCGTGGCGACCATCGCATGGAACAACCATCGTCACCTAGAATCTTGGTATGCGATCTCTGGCAGTGGTTATATTTGCCATACTATCAACCCACGTTTATTTCCAGAACAACTGATTTTTATTATCAATGATGCCCAAGACCGCGTGGTGTTATTTGATAAAACCTTTGCGCCACTTATTGCTGCAGTAAAAGCACACTTACCCCATGTAGAACACTTTATTTGCCTAGATGCCACAGATGATGCTATTGCAGAAAAAATTGCCGATGTAAAATTTTATGATGACTTGGTCAGCAAACAGTCTGAACAGTTCACTTGGCCAAGCTTTGATGAGCAAACTGCAAGCTCTTTGTGCTATACCTCAGGCACAACTGGAAATCCAAAAGGTGTACTATATAGCCACCGCTCCACCATTTTGCATAGTTTTGCCATCAGCCTACCCGATTCTCTCAATCTGTCTGCAAATGACATTATGTTGCCTGTAGTGCCAATGTTCCATGTTAATGCTTGGGGTACACCTTATGCAGCAGCTATGGTCGGTTGTACGGTTGTATTACCAGGGCCAGGCTTAGATGGGCCAAGTTTAGTGAATATGATTGACACATATAAAGTCACTGTGGCTTTGGGTGTACCAACCATTTGGCAAGGTTTACTGGCAGCAGCCAAACAAACAGGCAGCCAGCTAGCAAGTATGAACCGTAACGTTGTCGGTGGTTCAGCCTGCCCACCATCCATGTTAGCGGCCTTTAAAAATGACTATAACTGTGACACCATCCATGCATGGGGCATGACCGAAACCAGTCCTTTAGGCTCTGCCAACCAACTTAAAGCCAAACATCAACAGCTCTCTGAACAAGAGCGTTTCAAGCTACGTCTTTCTCAAGGCCGTCCGCCTTTTGGCGTAGATTTACGTCTTACCGATGAAGAAAAAGGCAACCATGAAATTGTCCGCGATGGTGAGCAGATTGGAAATCTACAAATTAAAGGCCACTGGATTATTGACAGTTACTTTGGTAAAGATGAATCTGCCCTCACGACCGATGGCTGGTTTGACACAGGTGATATTGCAACCTTAGATGAAGACGGCTTCTTATGCATCAGTGACCGCTCTAAAGATTTAATTAAGTCTGGCGGCGAATGGATTTCATCGGTTGAACTTGAGAACCTTGCGATGGGACATTCAGACATTCTTATGGCAGCCGTTATTGCAGCTGAACATCCAAAATGGGATGAGCGTCCTATTGTCATCGCTGTGAAGAAACCCGATAGCACGGTCACTGAACAAGGTGTCTTAGACTACTATACTGATAAAATTGCGAAATGGCAGATCCCTGACCGTGTGATCTTTGTCGACAGTATTCCACTGAGCGGTACGGGTAAAATGCTAAAACGTGAACTCCGTGCTCAATATGGCCAAGTACTACTGGAACAAAATCCTGTTTAACGTTGTTGAGAATAAAAGCCTGATCATATGGTCAGGCTTTTCTTTATGTTCGGATAGTTTAAATACCATCAATACAATTTATTTGAAAGCACGTCTAATAAAGATGCTTTAAACACCTCACCATGCTTTAGATTTGGATAGATTAAAAATTTAGCCTCTACGCCCTGCTGATCGAATATAGACAAAATTTCTCTATTTTTATTGATGCCATTTGCATCAAAATTAGCGCTTTGCTGTGCTCCAGTATGTATTAAAAGATCACCTTCCATCAGCCATACATGTTTTTGTGGCTCTTTGACTAATTTTACGGCTCTAATTTTTTGCATCATGCGCTCATCCGCCCAAGAAAGTGATGGACTTGCAGCAAAGAAATGGCTGAAATAACGACCATCGAGCAAGCTATCAAGCACAAAAAGCCCTCCATAGGAATGCCCCCATAACGCTCTTTTTTGCGCATCCAGCTTTACATTCTGCTCAACCCAAGGAGCGATGTCCTTCAAAATCACATTTCTAAAATCAGCACTTCCCCCGCTCATTCGCTCTGGATTTCGTGGATCTTGGGCGGGTTTTCCAGTTAATAAATCTGCTGGAGTATAGTCAAGTGAACGAAGAGCTGTGGCAAATGGCAAATTGGTTTTATAACCAATAGCAACCAATACAGGGGCATCATTTTCATACAAAGACTTAAGTATTTCTTCATTCAGATAGGACATCGCAGCGTTCCCATCCAGCATAAAGACCGATGCATAAGCATCCTTCGTCTTCTGTACTGTCTTTGGAATACCCAACCAAACGCTATAAGTTTTATTTGGATCTGTAGTTGCAAACTCTTTGACTTTAAAGCTGTAATAAGCCGAACCGATTTCTGCAATATTGGCAGGTAAAGGTTTCATTTCAGGTTTCGCATAAATACTTAAACTGGCACCCAAGATCAACAACGAGCTAAAAATTCGCGAAAGCAGAGAAGTAAAAATCTTTCTATAAAGATGAGTCATTTTTCGTATACACAGCCATGAAATACTGAATCTTAACACATGATAATAATAATCATTATTAATTAAGTAATTCTTAATCATCTCTCTTCATTGTATAGACAAAATTTTATTTGAATACTCACTAAGAAAGATGATTTTTCCTTTTTATACGGATTAAGCAAATCTTGCAAATACCCTTCCAGCTTTTTTATCCATAAAAAAGCCACCGCACTATGAAAGTGCAATGGCTTTATCGACACAATCAAAAGACTTAAAGCTTTTTCCATGTCATGCTGCTCAAACCTTTCGCATCTTTTGCTGAGGCTTGTACCTTCATCTGATCTTTACCTGCATTTAACTGCGCAGTATTGATGTTATACACACGGCCATCTTGAGGATTCAGCCATTGGCCTTTTGCGAATTTTTGACCTGTTGCATCACCCATTAAGCCATTCAGCACTTGCATACCAAAAATCGGTTTATCCTTGAGTCCACCCTGACACTTACTACATACATCACTCACAGGCGCTCCAGCCAAAGGATAGTACTTGGTCACCACTGCGCTATATTGTGATGTTTTAGAATTCTTACGAATCACAATATCTGAAATATAATACCCTGTCCGATCATCAATCACTTTCCATGTTCCAATAAGCGGGTCAAATGGCATGGCGAAAGCAGAATGAGACAACCCCAAAAACAGTGCTGATACACAAAAAAACTTATGTTTCATAAAATAAACTACAATAAAAAATGAAGAAATAAACGGTCGCGATTATAGCAATTTTATTCTTTTTATTATCTATTATTTCATTAAAATTAAATATTAATATGAATTAACCCGTGAGAAAAATCAACAAAAAAATTACATATAAAAAAAGCCTCCGAAGAGGCTTTATTACAAATTTTTCAATTTAAGCCGCTGAACGTTCTTCAATTGGCACAACTTTACGCAGCTCAGGCCCCGTATAGTCCGCACTTGGGCGAATAATACGGTTGTCCGCACGTTGTTCCATCACATGCGCTGCCCAACCTGTCACACGGCTCATCACGAAGATTGGTGTGAATAATTTGGTCGCGATATCCATGAAGTGGTATGCCGATGCATGGAAGAAGTCTGCGTTACAGAACAGTTTCTTCTCACGCCACATCACTTCTTCACAACGTACTGAAACTGGATAAAGAACGGTATCACCAACATCTTTCGCTAAGCGCTCTGACCAAATTTTAATGATGCCGTTACGTGGGTCGTTGTCTTTGTAGATTGCATGTCCAAAGCCCATGATCTTTTCTTTACGTTCCAATTTGCCCAGCATTTCTCGCTCAGCTTCTTCAGGTGACGTCCAGTTTTCAATCATCTCCATCGCTGCTTCGTTTGCACCACCATGTAATGGACCACGTAGTGAACCAATTGCACCGGTAATGCATGAATGCATATCGGATAAGGTTGATGCGCATACACGTGCGGTGAAGGTCGATGCGTTGAATTCATGCTCTGCATAGAGGATCAGTGATACGTTCATCACTTGTTCATGCAGTTCATTTGGTTTTTCACCACGAAGTAGGTGTAGGAACTGAGCACCGATTGAGTCGTCATCGGTATTTTCTTCAATACGTACACCATCATGGCTAAAGCGATACCAGTAGCAAATGATTGCTGGAAGCGTTGCGAGAATGCGGTCTGCAACATCTTGTTGTTCTGCAAAAGATTGTTCTGTTTCGAGATTGCCCAGCATTGATACGCCCGTGCGCATCACATCCATTGGGTGTGAATCTGCTGGGATACGCTCAAGTACTTCTTTGAGTGCTTGTGGCAGTTGGCGTAGTGATTTGAGTTTAGCTTTATAGGCGGTGAGCTGTGCTGCTGTTGGTAGTTCACCAAAGAAGATCAGGTAAGCCACTTCTTCAAACTGGCAGTTTTCTGCTAAGTCTTGTACGTCATAACCACGGTAGGTTAGACCTGCTCCACTTTTGCCTACGGTTGATAGTGCTGTCTTTCCTGCGACTTGTCCGCGCAATCCTGCGCCTGTGAGGACTTTTCCTTCAGCCATTTTTAATTCTCCTGTTTAAACAGCTTGTCTAATGTGTTTTCAAAGGTGTGGTAATCGAGAAATTCGTAGAGCTCTTTGCGCTGTTGCATTTTGTCGAGGACGTTGACTTGGGTGCCATCATTACGAATGGCATGCATGACTTCCAGTGCTGCCTTTTGCATGGCACGGGTCGGTGACAGTGGGTACAGCACCATCGAGATGCCTTGTTCTGCCAGTTGTTCTTTGGTGTAGTATGGGGTATCGCCAAATTCGGTAATGTTGGCCAGTACTGGAACACCGACTGCATCACAGACGGTTTTGTACATGGTAATGTCAGTCATTGCTTCAGCAAAGATCGCATCGGCACCGGCTTCTACACAACCACAGGCACGATCAATTACCGCTTGTAGGCCTTCTTTTTGTAGGGCATCGGTACGTGCCATCACCACAAAGTTTGCATCGGTTTTGGCATCGACTGCGGCTTTTACGCGGTCGACCATTTCTTGTTGGGTGACGATTTCTTTGTTGGGGCGGTGGCCACAGCGTTTTTGTGCCACTTGGTCTTCGATGTGAACTGCGGCTGCACCTGCGGCAATCATTTGTTTCACAGTGCGGGCAATGTTAAATGCCCCACCCCAACCCGTGTCGATATCAACCAGTAACGGGGTGTCTACACGTTCGGTAATGCGGCGTACATCTTCCAAAACATTATCCAGACTGGTCATGCCTAAGTCAGGCAATCCATAAGAGTAGTTGGCTACACCAGCACCCGAAAGGTAGATGGCCTTGTAGCCCACCTGTTTCGCCATCATTGCTGCATAAGCATTGACTGTACCGATAATTTGTAATGGTTTTTCCACTTCCAGTGCTTGTCTAAATCTTAAGCCTGCAGATCTTTGTTCTGTCATCGTCCTTTCCACGGCATTTACTTTAATTTTCGAGTTTTGAGTATAGCCATAATGACTGAATTGGCTATGACATTTTAGAATGAAAACTCTAAAACTTTAGTCCCATGGTTCACGCTTTTATTGTGTAATTTTCTTCCACGCACTGAGGTTTAGTGGTAAACAGATAAGCCTCAAAACAACAATGTGTACATATTTTTGCTATGATAGCAACTAGAGATCCACATTTATTAGGCTGTTGTTAGTTATATGCACGACTCAGTTCAACTAGAACCCCTTACACGTGACATACCTCACACAAAACGAGGTCATGAACGCTGTCTTGCATTTTTGTTAAGTGCAAACGAGTTGTTTTTGCAACATGGCTACGATGCTGTTTCACTTGATGATATTGTCAATCATGCGGGTGGTTCAAAAGCATCGATTTACAAATATTTTGGGAATAAAGACGGTCTTTTTACAGCAATTTGCGACTACCGACGTGAGCTATTTTTTAAAGACATTTGTATGCCTTTTGATTTTACGAAGGACAATTTGCGCGTTTATTTAATACAAACCATTTTAAATATTCAAACGCATCTTGTACTTCCAGAAAATGCCTCTTTTTTAAGACTCATTATGGAACAAGTACAACGTAATCCGCAGTTGGCCTTTCATATTCACAAACAAGGGCCTAAACATATTGAAGATGCTGTGGCTTGTGTTTTAACCAAAGCAGATGAAATAGGTATTATTCGATGTGAACACCCGAATTATTCTACGCAGCTTTTTTTTGGCATTGTGCGCGAATTAGAGTGGCGAGTACTCATGAACATCTATGTTGAAGAAAATGAACAAGAAAATCTAGAATATGTTCATTATTGTGTAGATCGCTTCTTAGCAGGTCATCAAAAAGTCTAGTTTTTTTGCAATTTCCTTTGCATATAGTATATTAATCGACTCTCTTTTTTCTTTTCACCAACCAACAACTAATTGTTGTTCTGTACCTATTTCGGTTTTCAGCAATTATTGTGGAGTAACAATGGCTCTACGTCACTTTCTTACCTTACGCGATTTATCTACTTTAGAACTGAACCAAGTTGTGCAACGCGGTATCGAACTAAAGCGTAAACAGCACAACAGCGAAGTATTCCAACCGTTTGTTGGTAAAGTCATGGGTATGATTTTTGAAAAATCGAGCACCCGTACCCGTGTATCGTTCGAAGCAGGCATGAGCCAGTTTGGTGGCAGTGCAATTTTCCTCTCTCCACGAGACACCCAATTGGGTCGTGGTGAACCGATTGAAGATTCAGCACGCGTGATTTCAAGCATGTTGGATATTGTGATGATCCGTACTTTTGGACATGACATTGTTGAACGTTTTGCCTCTTATTCAAAAGTTCCTGTGATTAATGCTTTAACCGATGATCACCACCCTTGCCAACTACTTGCAGATGTTCAAACTTTTGTTGAACACCGTGGGCCTATTGCAGGCAAAACGGTAGCGTGGATTGGTGATGGCAACAATATGTGTAATTCATATATTGAAGCTGCGCATATGTGGGGCTTTAAGTTAAAAATTGCTGCGCCTAAAGGTTATGAACCCAAAGCAGAATTTTTAAGTGAATTTGCACATTGTGCAGAACTGGTGAACTCAGCTGAAGATGCTGCCGTAAATGCAGACCTCATCGTGACCGATGTATGGGCAAGCATGGGCCAAGAAGAAGAGCAAAAAATTCGTGAAGCTGCGTTTGCAGACTATCAAGTGAATGAACGTCTTATGGATCTTGCTCATCCTGATTGTTTATTTATGCATTGTTTACCAGCACATCGCGGCGAAGAAATTTCTGAAAAGATGCTCGACCATAAAAATGCCGTGGTTTGGGATGAAGCTGAAAACCGCTTACATGCACAAAAAGCATTGGTTGAGTTTTTAATCAATGAAAATACCAAGAAAGATTAATTAATTTTCCAACGAAAAGCACCTAAGGGTGCTTTTTTTATACGGGTAAAGCTATAATCGGAACATAATTTTTATAAGCGACACTTTCCATGCATTTCAAAAAAACTGGCCTGTGCCTTGCTACAATTCTAAGCTCTACTTTTTTTCAGGTTCAAGCCTCCGAATTTGATGACTACTTACAGTCCAAACAAATTATTGATCAAAATTTTAAAATTAAACAACCAGAAACGTTGAACGAGATCTTAACGGTATTAACTGCAGAAGACTCTAGAACCCTCCCAATTGAAATTGATAACAACACTATCATTGAACAATTTAATCTATATGCAGACCGTACCGAGCTTAAAGGCTTGATCATTACCCCTGATTTCGCGCAGTTTGAACAGGATTTGGGTGCGAAAGAAGTTCAAAAAGTGATTAAAAAGAATGTTGTGCAAAACTGCAATATTTTCTTCGAGCATCAATATCAACGCCATAACCCCTACATTGTAAAATTACAGCTCAGCTCTGAGAAAAATAGCTACGATTTAGAATTAAAGCAAAAAGATTGTGGTATCAAATAGTACCTTTCTAGCGATTGGTTCTCTACTTTAGCGAACCAATCCTTGCGGTTGTAAGATAATCATGGCCGCACCAATCAATACCACTGCCCCACCCATTATGTCCCAACGGGTCAAATATGCTTGATCGACATAACGTAACCATAGCAATGCGGTAAAAATATAAATTCCGCCATAAGCTGCATAAATACGTCCTGATGCAGCCGGATGTAAAGTCAACAACCACACAAAAGCACCTAGCGCTAAAGCTGTAGGAATCCACAACCAATGACTTCTTCCCTGATTTAAAATCAAATAAGGGAAATAACAGCCTAATATTTCCATCACAGCGGTTACCAAAAACAGTACAAATGTACTTAAAACTTTCGTCAATTGAATATCCATGCAACCTACTTTTATTAGTTCTAACTGTTAAATACTTTCTTCAATAAAAAACCCGTGCGAACACGGGTTTTTTATTATGTAGCAATCTTTAAGCAGGTTCAGCCGTTTGATCTTCGAAAACTTCGAGTTTTAGACCCACCGCTTTACCATTTTCGTTCTTCACAGAAACCGCAACATTACCACCATGCTCTGCAAGCTCACCAAATAGAATCATTTCAGCCAGTGGTTTTTTCAAATGCTCTTGGATGAGTCGTTGCATTGGGCGAGCACCCATTAAACGGTCATAGCCATTTTCAGCCATCCACTCACGCGCACTTTGATCCACTTCTAGAATGACTTTTTTCTCATCCAGTTGCGCTTGGAGTTCAGTTAAGAACTTATCCACCACATTTTCAATTACTGTCGTTGGTAAAGCTTTAAACTGAATCACACTGTCTAAACGGTTACGGAACTCTGGAGAAAACGCTTTTTTCATCGCATCTTGATTATCATTACTGTTGTCTTGATCCATAAAACCAATACTCACGCGAGAAATACTTTCCGCGCCAATATTTGTGGTCAAGACCAACACCACATTACGGAAGTCTGATTTACGACCATTGTTATCGGTCAATGAACCATGATCCATGATTTGTAGCAATAAGTTGAACACGTCTGGATGCGCTTTTTCAATCTCATCTAGCAATAATACACAATGCGGATTTTTATGAATCGCATCGGTCAACAAACCACCTTGATCAAAGCCTACATAACCTGGAGGCGCACCGATCAAACGTGATACCGCATGGCGCTCCATATACTCCGACATATCGAAACGAACCAGCTCAACACCCAGTAATTTCGCAAGCTGCTTGGTGACTTCTGTTTTACCTACCCCAGTTGGGCCTGCAAAAACGAAACTACCCACAGGTTTATCTGGCGATTTTAAGCCTGCACGCGACAGTTTAATTGCTGAGCCTAAAGCTTCAATGGCTTCATCTTGACCAAAGACCACACGTTTTAAATCACGTTCAAGATTTTCAAGAACGGTCTTGTCATCTTTAGACACAGTTTTTGGTGGAATACGTGCAATTTTCGACACGATATCTTCAATATTTTCCACGGTAATCAAGGTGTCATCTTGTTCAGCTTTCAGACGACGTTGTGCCCCTGCTTCATCAATGACATCAATGGCTTTATCCGGCAAGAAACGATCATTAATGAACTTCGCAGACAGCTCAACCGCAGAAATTAAAGCTTTGTCATCATATTTAACATGATGGAAATCTTCAAACTTGCTCTTCAAACCACGTAGAATATCAATCGTTTCTGAAATAGATGGCTCATTGACATCAATTTTTTGGAAACGGCGTGACAATGCATGGTCTTTTTCAAAGACTTGGCGGTATTCTTGGAATGTGGTTGAACCAATGCAGCGCAATGAACCATTGGCCAAAGCGGGTTTAATCAAGTTTGACGCATCCATTGTGCTGCCCATACTTGAGCCAGCACCAATAATCATGTGGATTTCGTCAATAAACAAAACTGCTTCTGGTTTCTTTTTCAACGCGTTCAAAAGCTGTTTTAAACGTTTTTCAAAGTCACCACGGTATTTGGTTCCTGCCACCAAAGCACCAATGTCCAAGCTATACACTTCAGCATTTGCCAATGGTTTCGGTGCTTTACCATTAACAATGAGCCAAGCTAAGCCTTCAGCAATCGATGTTTTACCGACGCCAGGATCACCGACCAATAACGGGTTATTTTTACGGCGACGGCATAGAATTTGTGCTGCACGCTCAATTTCTTTTTCACGACCAATTAAAGGATCTGTTTTACCCTTTTGTGCCTCAACATTTAAGTTGGTTGTATACAGCTCTAAAGGGCCTGCGTTGCTTGAACTAGCAGATTCACCATCAAGATCTTCAATTTCCTCTTCCACTTGCACTTCGTCTTTACGTGTGCCGTGAGCCAAGTATTGTGTCAACGTTAAACGGTTAATTTGATGGCGTTTCAAGAGGTAGACTGCAAAAGAGTCACGCTCAGAGTACATCGCAACTAAAATGTCTGCGCCTTCAACTGTACGATCACCACCGCTTGATTGCACATGGAAAATTGCACGTTGTAAGATACGGTCAAAACTTTCAGTTGGATGCGGAGCTTGGTCACTGTTTTCGCCCAGCTTAGGAGTGTGCTGCTCTACATATTCTTCAAGCTCTTTGCGAAGCACAATAATATCTGCACCGCAGGCTTTCAATGCATTTACGGCCGAATCATTATCGAGTAAAGCCAATAATAAATGTTCAACGGTTAGGAATTCATGTCTCTTTTGTCGAGCCATACTAACAGCCAAACGTAAGGATACTTCTAATTGACGACTGAGCATGGAACCCCCTTAATCTTTCGGCTCAATCTGACAAAGTAAAGGATGACCTTGAGACCGAGCGTAATTATTGACTTGGTTTGCTTTTGTTTCCGCGATGTCTCTCGGGTAAACGCCTGCAACACCTTTTCCTTCATAATGTACAGTTAGCATTACTTGAGTGGCTTGGTCAAGATTCAAAGCAAAGTATTGTTGTAAAATTTCAATAACAAAGTCCATTGGGGTGTAGTCATCGTTCATTAAAACGACAGCATAGAGTGGAGGACGCTTAAGTTCTGGTGGCGCGGTTTGGACAGCGACATCCCCATTTTCTTCTTCATGCGGTTCATCATTGCTCAAGCGCGGGCTGATATGCCAATCGACATAGCCAGATTCATGAAAAGACTGCTTGATTTCATTTAAACACGTTGAACGCTTAGAAATACCCATAAACTTACAATTCACAATTATTGTGCATTTGCCTCAGCCTGAGGGATTTCAGAGACAAATGCAGATTGACTTTCTACGGCTTCACCACGTGACCAACTAAAGCGTCGTGTCACTGGTGTGCTACCTGTTAAACGGACTTCGATAAACTGTGGCGTAAAGCCTTTAGGCATTGTCCAACGACCTGTTAAACGCTCATAGTTTTCAAAGTTAAAATTTTTGTCTTCAAGAGGCACAACTAAAACCTCTGTACCACGAATGAGTCGGAGTTCAACGGTACCTGAAGCTGCACGTTTAGATGGACTGACTTGAACCAAGTCAAGTTGATATTCAAATGCATTTTCAGGCAAAGGTTTAATCGCAATATGCTGCACAGCCAGTGGAATACCACCGCGTTGACGCAAAACCTCACGGTAAATCACAGCAGTGGTTTCAGATTGCGCTTGTTGATCTAGAGCTTTTTGCAATGACAAATACAGCTCATTTGAATTGGTCACAGCAACATCACGCTCCTGAACAGCAGCGTTATAGTTTTTATTTAAAGCATCCAGACTGGTCTTTTGCTTTTGTACCACTTCGACCAGTTGCTCAGCATCTGCATCAAAACCTACCACCGTTAAACCCTGACGATGTCCGACGGTATAGCCCAATCCCCCACTTGCAAGCATCAATATTGCAGCACCAATTGCCAAGGGCTTATTGGTCTGTAAAAACGGCTTTGCAGGTTCAGGCTGTTGTGACGTCATATTTGTGTCAGTGTTCGGCATCGTCATCTCTTATTTTGATTCAATTCAAAACACACATTTAAATCGAAATCTAAATGTGTGTGAAGTTTTAAAACGTTTTTTATGGTAATAAACCAATTCCGTCTAGGCCCGCTGTTTCAGTAAATCCAAACATTAAGTTCATGTTTTGAACGGCCTGACCTGCTGCACCTTTAACCAAATTGTCTTGTACTGAAATGACCACTAATTTTTTCGGTTGTGGTTTATACAGCGCAATACGTAGTTGATTTGCACCCCGCACAGAACGTGTCTCTGGTGAACTTCCCGCAGGCATCACATCGACAAAAGCTTCATTGGCATAAAACTGTTCATATAAACTTTGCACATCAGCAGCTTCACCTGCATCGGTTAAGTCCACATAAATCGTGCTCAGCATGCCACGAATCATTGGCACCAAATGCGGGACAAATAAAATGTGGTTAAACACCTCTTTTAAGCCTGAAATATTTTCCAACGCTTCCACAATTTCAGGATGATGACGGTGACCTGCAACGCCATAAGCTTTGAAATTATCTGCATTTTCAGAATAGATCATCCCAAGGCTGGCTTTACGGCCTGCACCAGACACACCCGATTTTGCATCAATAATAATGCTTTCAGGTTTAACTAATGTGTCGTTTTGCTTAAATAACGGCGCTAAACCCAGTTGTACTGTTGTTGGATAACAACCAGGGTTACCAATGACATTGGCTTGTTTAATCTGCTCACGGTTTAATTCTGACAAACCATAAACCGAGTCTTTCAGTAGTTCAGGGCACGCATGCTGCATACCATACCATTTTTCAAACTGTTCTAAGTCTTGTAAACGAAAGTCTGCGGCAAGGTCAATCACTTTAGTATTTGCAGCCACCAACTCTTCGGCATGCTTCATGGCAACGCCATGCGGTGTCGCAAAGAACACCACATCACATTTTTTCAGTTCATCAATATTCAAATCTGAATATTTGAGTTCGGTATGTCCACGTAGGCTTGGGAACATATCATCTACACGGCGACCGTCTTCTGTACGCGATGTTAATACGCTTACTTGCACATTTGGGTGTCGTAGTAAAAGACGCAACAATTCAACGCCTGTATAACCTGTACCGCCGACAATACCAACTGAAATCACGTGTATTACCTCAAACTTAAACTGTCCATTTCGTAACTGCCTAGTATGACAGGAAGTTTCTGCTTTCTAAACTGTTTTACTTGGAATTTATGCGTTTTTAGTGCTATCGACACCTAATGAGACACATCCAATATACTCTGTGCAGGCTCAAAACCAATCTGATTTCGTCCCGAATGTTTCGCCTGATATAACAATTGATCGGCAGTATGTATGGCATATTTTAAGTTGGGTTGATGTACTGCAGCCAGTCCAAAACTTGCTGTCACGGCAATACTTTTGGAGGATAGTCGTGCATCGGCAATACCTAAACGAATACGATTGGCAATGTTATAAGCCAGCGTGGGGTCATCAATTTGCAATAAGACAATGAACTCTTCCCCGCCAAAACGCCCCACTAAGTCATGATCACGGACGTTTTTCCCAATAATTTGACCGACTTGTTGTAAAATTTGATCACCCACCAAATGCCCATAGGTGTCATTAATTTTCTTAAAATGGTCAATATCACACATGAGCAAGAAATAAGGCTGTTTAGAGAGCTGATGCAACTTTCGTTTAGCGGCTTCGTTAAAGACACGTCGATTGAATAAATGTGTTAGCGGATCTCTTAGCCGCTCATCATTGAGTTGATTGATAATATCGCGCACCAAGGTTCCGAGCAGCACTATTGCAAACCACATACTTAAGATAATGCTCGCAGCAAGCATCATCAGCCACCAAACTGAATTTGCCAGCATGTCTGCTTCAGTATTTCTTAAAAAGAGAAAAATAATGATTCCGCGAACAAAGGTATACAGCACAATAAACAAGTAGGAAAAGTCGACTATTTTATTGAGCAAATCAATCCCTTGATAATGTTTAAACATTGAAAACAAAACCAAAGACTCAACCAATGCAATTGAAATGTTCAGAATCAGCATTCTGATCCACAGTTGATCATCTACGTAGGAATAATAACTGAGTGAAAGTAAAGCCATCACGATCAAGGCAAGACACCAATATGGACGTGCATTGGCATTCTTTCTTAAGCCCATGGCATAAGCGCTGACCCATGCACCAAACAAATACATACTGCCTAAAATGGGTGCCGACAAAGCCAACTGCTTATTCGACATAAAACTTTGTGCCGCCACAGAAAACGAAGGCACAATATATCCGAGCCCGAGCCACAATAAATATGAGGGAGCTCTAAAAGCAAAATGACATATTAAAAGTAAGCTTCCCATTAAAATCAGGCAAGCTGGAACGATTAATATAAAATAGTGGATATCTGTAAAATTCACATTTGAGGTCTTTGGACTAAAATTGAGGAATGTTTACCTTAGATCATAAAGTTTAGAGCATTTTTTGACTAACGCTCAATCAATCAGAAGAAATTATTTTTAAATTTTGCACGTAAAATTAACTTTAAACGCTTGCCCACCAATACGGCAATGCGGTTGTTTTTAAGGTTTTTCGATGCTGTTGAAAAGTGGCATCATATTTGGCAACTTCCGCCCAAAAACGTGCACTATGATCAAAATGTTGCGTATGTGCGAGTTCATGCACACAGACATAACGGGTAATGACTTCAGGAAACAGCACTAAAGCACTGTTAAGCATAATGTCGTGTTTGGCACTACAACTCCCCCAGCGGGTTTTGGGCTGACGAATTGAACATTGTGCAAATTTTAAACCAGTTTCATGACTAATCTGTTGCAAATAAATAGGCAAGTGCTGTTTGGCGTATGCAATTACAAAAGATTTTAAATAACTTTCGGGCTGACGGTCACTGATCCAAAGCTGGTGATTATCCTCATCCAAAATATACGCATTTTTTTGTGTTTTATAGCTCACCGTTAAAGCATTTTGGCGATTAAATAACCGCAACTCTATGGGAAGGGTTCGATCTATCTGTACCAGATTGGCTTGTTGCTTCTGCCAAGTTTCAACCATCCACTGTTCAGATTGATTTAAAAAATCCTGAATTTGCCGTTTGCTACAAAACTTAGGCACGGTTAAACGAATTTGAGTTGGTTCAACACGAAGTCGTAACCGGGTCGCACGTGCATGATGGGTGATTTGAATTTCAGGTAGGTCTACTAAGGTCATTAATATTATTCTTTTATTGAATCATCCTCCCTAGCCCTCCTTTTAAAAGGAGGGAGAAAAACATAAGATAAAAATGTTTTTGCTTTTAGCCTCTCATTTTCAAAGAGAGGTTTGGGGAGATTTAAAATTAAACCGCGGTACGTTCTTCAATACCGCTGTCTGTTGCAACAACTGCCACATCTGCTTTATTGATTGCAAAAATACCATTACACACCACACCTGGAATGTCGTTAATGGTTTTTTCAAGCTCAAGCGCATTTAAGATATTTAAGTTATAGACGTCTAAAATCACGTTACCGTTATCCGTCACCACGCCTTCACGGTAAGCAGGATCACCACCGAGCGCTACAATTTTACGTGCCACAGCTGAACGAGCCATTGGAATCACTTCAATCGGAAGTGGGAAGTCACGCCCCAATTGATCAACCCACTTAGAGTCATCAACGATACAAACAAATTTTCTCGCAATTGAAGCCACGATTTTCTCGCGAGTAAGTGCGGCGCCACCACCTTTGATCATATGCATATGACGGTCAATTTCGTCTGCACCATCTACATAGGCATCTAAACCGCCTACAGAGTTCATATCAACCACTTCAATGCCTAATTTCTTTAAGCGCTCAGCCGTTGCTTCTGAACTTGCCACAGCCGCCTCAAGCTGAAGCTCGGGCAAAAGTTCAATTAAGAAATTCACGGTGCTGCCTGTACCTACCCCTAAAATGCCACCTTTAGGTAAGTGCTTTAAGGCAGCTTTTGCAGCAGCTTGCTTTTTTTCATCTTGGGTAGCATACAGACTCATAATTTGGCTCAACTATTTTTTGACATTTGTTGCTGATTTTACAGCCCAAATGTACAGGGGTTTGTTACAATGATCTTCTATTTTAAACTGTTAAATGGGAAATTAACATGCTGTCTCGTTTGGTTCGACAAATATTACAAGCAACAGTCTACGATGTTGCAATCGAAACTCCACTCGAAGCGGCACCTCGAATTAGTGAGAAACTCAATAACAACATTCGTTTTAAACGTGAAGACTTACAACCCGTCTTTTCATTTAAGCTACGCGGTGCCTATAACCGCATTAGCCAACTTCCTAGAGCTCAACTTGAACGTGGCGTGATTACCGCATCTGCTGGCAACCATGCCCAAGGCGTAGCGCTGTCAGGTAAAAAACTCGGGATTCGTGCCATTATTGTGATGCCGAAAACCACCCCAGATATTAAAGTTCAGGCAGTCAAACGCTTAGGCGGTGAAGTAGTTCTCCACGGCGACTCTTTTGATGTTGCAAACAAATATGCAATTCAACGTGCCGCAGAAGACGGTATGAGCTTTATTCCCCCCTATGACGATGAACTGGTCATGGCAGGTCAAGGCACGATTGGCAATGAAATTTTGCGCCAATGGCGTGATGTCAACTATGTCTTCGTCGCTGTTGGCGGCGGCGGTTTAATTGCTGGTGTGGCGGCCTACTTAGGCGATGTTGCACCGCATGTTAAAGTCATTCCTGTTGAATATGACGAATCTGCTTGTTTAAAAGCCGCATTTGAAGCTGGTGAACGAGTTGTACTGCCTCAAGTCGGCTTATTTGCCGACGGTACGGCTGTCGCACAAATTGGTGAAAAACCATTTGAAGTGATTCAACTACAAAAGTCGGATAACTCAGGCCCGATCGTTGAACGTGAAGTGGTTTTGGTCAATACCGATGAAATTTGCGCTGCAATTAAAGACACCTATGATGAATGTCGTAGCATCGTTGAACCATCGGGTGCGATGGCCTTAGCAGGGATTAAAAAATATGTTGAAACACACGAGCTAATTGGGCAAAACATCGTCTCAATTGTATGTGGTGCAAACATGAACTTTGACCGTTTACGCTATATTGCGGAACGTACTGAATTGGGTGAACGTAAAGAAGCTATTTTTGCTGTGACCATTCCAGAGAAAAAAGGTTCATTCCTAAATTTCTGCCGAGCGCTACAGGGCCGTAATATCACCGAGTTTAACTACCGTGCGAGCGATGCCAGTGCAGCGCAAGTCTTTGTCGGGATTAGCTTAAAAGGCGGTGAAAAAGAGCGTCATGATATTTTTGAAGCACTCAAAACTCAGTTCGATGTCGATGACTTATCTGATGATGAAGTGGCAAAACTGCATATTCGTTACTTGATTGGTGGCCATGCAGACCTTGAAAATGAGCGTTTGTTCCGTGTTGAGTTCCCTGAACGTCCAGGTGCTCTGTTAATGTTCCTCGAGCGCCTTGGCCCTACGCATAACATTACCCTATTCCACTACCGTAACCACGGTGCTGCGGAAGGTCGTGTCCTTGTAGGTTTAGAAGCAAGTGATGCGAAACAAAATCCAGATGGTTTGATTGAAACTTTAGAAAGTATTTCGTATCCATATGAAGAAATTACCAATAACCTAGGTTATCAACGTTTCTTAAAATAAAAGATTCAATACATAAAACCGCCCTTCGAGGCGGTTTTATTCTATGAGCTGCATCGGCTCTTCATCACCAAACGTGTGGTTATACGTAACAATAATTCTATCGATCAGCTCATCATTATGCGGTACCAATAGCCAATAAGGGTTTTCCCGCTCGATAACCAGTAAACTGAGTTCATAAGGCTCAATAAAAATTTTAATGTGATTAAAAATAACATCAAAACTAAATTCAAAATCATAACCATGCATGTCTGAGGTTTCTTCTTCCTCACTGTCATACATTTGATAAAAAGACGCCATATCATCATTAATTTGGTTTTTCAGCTCGTCTAAGTCAATACCTAATTGTTGAAGTCGATGGCATTCATCAATACCATTTTGTCGAAAATCATCGAGTTCTATTTTTTGAATGTTTGAATAATAGCTATTCAACCAACGTACAAAGTGCTCGAACTCATCTTGTTCTTCTGGAATTGCGGTATCATTCAATTCTGGAAACGCGATCCTGAGGGATTCATACAGTGTCTTCCGCATTTATATACTCCTTTGGATGAGTGATATATTGGTATAAGGCAAAGCGCGGTTGAGCGAAAATAGCGTGTCTGTATAAAGATGACATCTTGTGAAATTTGGCACAACATTCGTTAACAATCGACGTATAAAAAAATTTAAAGGAAAGATGACATGGCGCAATTTGCAGTGATTGGTTTAGGAAGCTTTGGAGCCACAGTTGCAACTCAACTCATTGAACTGGGACATGATGTCATTGGTATCGATAGTGAAAAAAAATATGTTGAAAATATTTCTGAGCAGGTGACCCATGCTGTCATTGCCGACGCAACAGATGAACATGTCCTCGATGAATTAAATATTAAAAACTGCGATGCCGTGGTGGTCGCAATTGGTGAAAATATTGAAGCCAGTATTTTGTGTGTGCTGCACCTCAAAAATATTGGAGTTGAAAAAATTTGGGTCAAAGCCAAATCAAAGTCGCACCATATGATCTTAAGCCATTTAGGGATTAGTAAAATTATTCACCCTGAAGAGGACATGGGCGTGCGGATCGCGCAGTCTTTATGCTACCCCATGGTCAGTCGCTATATGGCACTTGAAGATAACCACTATATTGTCAAAATTGAAATTGATGAAAAACTACAAGGGACTCGCTTCCGCCAACTGATGGATCAAGCACCTGATGTGAAAACCTTACTCCATAAACGTGGCAAAGACGTTTTGTACAGCATTGACCCCAATTTAATTTTACAAGTGGGTGATATTCTAGTTGTTGAAGGTTTAGTTGAAACATTACGTCGTCTTTCAGCACGGTTCAAATCATGAAAAAAGTCAAAGAATGGCAAACCCCCAAAAACAGCACCATTAATTTAAGCCCGCCCAGCCTGCTGGCTTTGGGTTTTTTGAGCTTTATTATTATTGGGACTCTATTATTAAAGTTACCCATTTCACACTACGGTGAACTCAGTTGGATTAACTCTTTGTTCACCGCCAGCTCAGCAGTCACCATTACGGGACTGTCTGTGGTGAATGTCGGTGAAACTTTTACCGTAACAGGTAAAATCATCATCATGCTACTGATTCAAATTGGTGGCTTAGGCTTTATGACTTTTGCAATTTTAGCCGCACTGAGTCTGTCGACCAAACTCGGTTTAAAGCAACAAATCATGGCGCAAGAGACCATTGGTCAAACCAGCTTATCCAAAGTATCCTTCACCATTAAAGGTGTACTGCTATATTCCTTATTTTTTGAGGCGATCGGCACGGTTATTTTGACCATTGCATGGTTAGAAGATTACAATTTCAATCAAGCTCTGTTTTATGCGGCTTTTTATAGTGTATCCGCATTTAACAATGGTGGCTTTTCACTGTTTCCCAACAGTCTAATGAACTTCTCGGGTCAGTATCTCATTACCTTTACCATCAGTATGCTATATATCATTGGTGGGACAGGTTTTGTGGTGTTAATGGACATTAAGCGCAGCAAGCGCTGGAAAGGCTTAAGTACCAATAGCAAACTGATTTTATCCACCATTGCAGGCTTGAACCTGATTGCTTTTGTTCTTTTATGGGCGATTGAATCGAACAATCCCCTCACTTTAGCGCCAATGAGCTTAGGTGACCAAGCTTTAAATGCATGGTTCCATGCCACCGTGCCTCGTTCATCGGGCTTTAACAGCCTTGATTTGGCACAGATGAAAGATGCCTCGACCCTCGTGACCATGTTACTGATGTTCATTGGGGGAGGCTCGATGAGTACCGCAGGCGGGATTAAAGTAGGTACATTTATTATTGTTTTACTCAGCGTGATTAGCTTCCTTAGACGTGAAGATGAAATTCGTGTGTTCAATCACTCTGTTTCTCAAAAAACCTCTTTTAAGGCAATGGCTGTTGTCTCTATTACTTCGGCACTTATTTTCTTAGGCATCTTTAGTTTATCTTTAATCGAACCTAATCATCAGTTTATGGATTTGTTATTTGAAGCCATTTCCGCTGCTTGTACTGTCGGTTTGTCACGCGGCATCACGGGTGAACTTCAACCTGCAAGTTTATTTATTCTGATGCTCTTGATGTTTGCAGGTCGTTTAGGTCCTTTAACGCTAGCCTACCTGATTGCGACGCCAAAAAAGAGCCGTTTAAAACATCCAACTGCCGATATTCAAATTGGTTAAAACACCTAACACTTAAACATAAAAAAACCACGTATCAAACGTGGTATTTTTATGTCTCTAAATTAGTACCAATTCATTAAGGACACGCCCAAACCCACATAAGTCGCTCGGTGGTTATAATCAATTAAGCTTTCGCCATAACCATCAAACAACTGGAAATGGCCACGCAATTTCCCTGAAATAGGAAAAGCCCAGTCAAACTGTGCAGCACCGCGCGAGTCATCGCCACCTTTTAAACTATGGCGTAGCATGAGTGAAAAATCATGTTCATTCCAACGGTAGAATGCTGTTAAATCACCCCGTCCGACATAATCCTTAATATCAGGGTTATTATCATCACCTGCATCTTCATCTAGACGGTACCAAGGGCGCAGCATGAGCGCAAAGTTGTCTCTTTCAAAACCCACATTCAACATGACACGGTTCCAACTACGCGACAGCGGATCGGAACGACCATTAGACTGGTGGTTGAAAGTTAATCCCAGTAAGCGACCATTTAAACCCAACAGTTCATAATTGGTACGGAAAACCAAACTGGCTTCAGGCTCATAATTGGTTTCACGGAACGGACGTGATTCTTCACCGTTATACACCTGCCAACGAGAAGACTGGGTATAACCCAACCAAACATCGCCATTGTCTCCAAATAAGTTCTCGACTGCTTTGGTTTTTAAAGACAGTTGAAATTTCGCTTCCATCGACTTCAGGTTTTGCTCTCGATCGGCATTTACAGTATTGTTTTCATTTGGGCTCGATGGACGTTCATTTTTATCTGTCGTCCAAAAACCAGGCATTAAGTACACAGGTTGATAAGCACGAATATTCCAAGTCCCTAATTTACTTTCGGGTGAAAGCTCCCAACGGCTATCCATTAAAGATAAATTCGGGGATATTTTAGGACCTTCAGAAGCGAAAACAGAGCTCACACCTTGTGCAATCTTCCCTGTGATATTTTCAGGTTCTGGCGCAATTTCCATGGCTGCACGTTGCTCAGAAACAATGCGCGGCTTTACTGCTTCAGGAATTTTGAATAATGCATCATAACAAGCCAAACGGTCTGCATTAGATGCTAATGCAACACATGCCTCGGCTGTTGCAGGAGTTGCAGGTACTTCGGAAATTTGTGCATGTGTTTTAGCGACACCCAAAGTAGTGAGCACAGTCATGCTCAGTACTAAAGTTGAACGCTCAAATGATTTGAACGCCATACGACCCTCTTATTGTTTTACTGAACTTGTTGAATACTAAAACCTAACTCAATTAAAGTATCACGCTTCGCCATAGGTGCAACCACGGCTTTCGTTGGTTTTTGTTCAAGCAAGTATTGTACCGCCACACGTTGCAAGTCCTCTAAACTCACAGCCAAAAGACGGCTACGTAACTGCTTACGGAAGGCTGGTGTACGTGCATGTAAAAGTGCATAACATGCCGTAATCGCTTCACCCGCTGGTGAACCTGGTTTGTCCATACCCGCAATCAAACCTAAAATTGCTTCTTCAAGCTGATGTGGTTTTTGCTCAGTATTGAGCAACCATTGCACACTGGCTTCAAAGTCATTAAAAGTTTCAGCCAAACGCGGATCACGGTAGCTATAGAAGCGGAATGAACATGCATTGCCGTCATAACTTGCGCCACCACCATAAGCCCCACCTTTTTCACGAATTGCACTGTGTAAGAAACCATTACGCAAGTACGCTGCCAGCACCATCAGCGGTGCAGCATCTGGATGTGACACCTCAACAGCTTGATAAGCCGATGAACAGAATTGAACATTGGCTTGAATTAACCACGCCTCATCTGCATCGGTATCGATCTGCTCAGCCATTTTCAAACTCACAGTTTGCTCAGGAATAGCTAACTTGTCCCACACATTTTGAACTTCTTCAACCAAACGGTCTGACTGATGTTCTTCACAAACCAGTAAGAACTGTTTTGGTGCTTGTAAAAGTTTTAAATGAATCGCTTTTAATTCATTGATCAAATCATCATAAGCTGCTGCATCTTTTTCAATACGGCTGACTAGATCGCCTAACCAGTTTAATGCACCTAAGCCCGTGTTGTGATAATCACGTTTTGCTAAAGCACTGTGGTTACGTCCCGCAATTTGCATGGCATAACTGTGGCCTGAACCTGACAGACGAGATGCCCAACGTGTTTTACGTTGTTGCAATAACTCAACAATGCGATCTTTTTCGTCAAAACGGAGTTGTTCAAACGCCAATTTTAACAAAGCAATACTGTCAAAATTACTCACCAACGATTTTGTGGTTAGCGTTAACCATGCACTGATTTGATTTTTGTCATTCACTTGAGAACGTAAAGAGGCACCCATACCTAAACCACCACTCACCGCAGTTTGTAGTTGTTGTAGTTCAAGATAGTCATACTGACCTGCACCCACCTCGCCCATCAAAATGGACAGCAAGTTAAAGTAAGGTGACTGCACTACATCTTGCGGAATCTGGATCAGTACTTGGTTGTAGTAAATACCGTTCGTACCTGCATGATAAAGATTTAACGGATAATCGATACGATTTGAGATAATCTCGCGCAACTGCCCTTGTACAATTTGCAGTTCAGCAGGCACATCTTCCAAGCCCACTTTCGGCAAAAGATTAAGGTCATCTGGGGTATCTTGACGGACTTTAAGTGCTTCAGTTTGTGCTTCAATTTCTGCTTTTTCAGCGTCTGTTAGCTGCGCACCAATTTCGGTTAAACGTGCTTTTTCTGCCGCTGCTTCCACTGCAGATTTATTGGCATCAGGTACCAAAGTCATTTGTACACGGTGTGGGTTATCAATCAAATAAGTTTTGATTAAGTTTGACAACCACATTGGATCTTTCAGTTCTTCTTTCACCGCAGCAATCGCTGAGTCCACATCCCATACAGTGACTGGGTCGCTGTGGTGAATCGCACTGCCCAAACCATTTAAAATCAGACTTAGACCATAAGGCATGCCATCGCCATTGATTTCACGTTGATGTAATTCAATTTGATGTAAAATCGCATCCACCATGTTTTGATCGACAGGTTTTGAAGCGACGTCTTCTAAGACTTTAAATACACCTGCTTTAAACTCTGCCGCATGCTCAGGGTTTGAACCTTGTACACCACAGTAGAAGGTCATTTCATAGTTAGAATCATCTACTCCCATAATTGGGCCAGTAGACTGGGCATAACCACAAGTCTCAAGGTAATGACGTAGGGGAGAAGCCGAATCTTCTAACAGTACACCTTCGACAAGGCGCATACCTAAGCGTAGTTTGATCTCGCTGGCTTTAGGCAATAACCACGAAATAATGTGATAAGTTTTGTCTTTTAAATCTTCTGCATCTACCGCATAGGTTTCAGTCACTTCTAGTGGCGCAGTCAAACGGCGCTCTTCTTTAGAAAATAGCGTTTCACCTTTTGAAAACTTGGCCAAGGCTAAAGTTTCAAACTGCTCTTGTAGATTGTAAGCAGGCTCATTACCAAAGGTCATGAAAACTGCGTTACTTGGGTGATAATGTGACTTGTAGAAATCCACCAACTCAGGATAAGTTAAGTCCGGAATATCTTTAGGGTCGCCACCTGAGTTGTAGTGATAAGTGGTTTCAGGGAATAAGTGATGCGCTAACTGATGATACAACTGGTCTGAAGGCGAACTCATTGCCCCTTTCATTTCGTTGAAAACCACCCCTTTATAAACAGGCTCACCGTTTTCAAGCTCAATGCGGATCCCTTCTTGGGCAAAATCCAGCGGATTCAAATTGGCTGCAAAAGCCGCATCTAAATACACTTCAAGTAAATTTTGAAAGTCTTTCTTATTCTGAGTCGCAAATGGGTACGCTGTCCAGTCCGCCGCAGTAAAGGCGTTCATGAACGTGTTTAATGAACGACGAATCATTAAAAAGAACGGATCACGAACAGGGAATTTTTCAGAACCACACAGTGCTGTGTGCTCTAAAATATGCGCTTCGCCTTTTGAATCCATAGGTTGGGTGCGAAATGCAACCAAGAATACATTTTCATCATGATTGGTGGCCAAGTGATAATGCACTGCCCCAGTGACTTTATGTTTATATTCAGACACTAAAATGTCTAAAGCTTCAACATGGTGTTGACGTACCAACTGAAACGCAGGATGTACAGTTTGAGAAATGGTTTCAGTGACATCTACAGTCATGTGATCTCCTAACAATAATTAATACACTGCCTGCATTATAGCTGTAGTTGTCAAAAGATTTCACGCTGAAAACCCGAGTAATTTGCTGGAAATTTGAAAAGCATCTCGCTGCTTTCCAAATTTCAGTCTTTTTGAGGGAAGTGTTCTCAGAAAGTAAAACTAGATGAGATATTTAAAATAATTATAGTTCGGGTGATTTTCCACAAAAACATAGTTTTGCTTTTGATAAAAACTGGCTGCGGACAAATCCGCGGTATTTAAACACAGTGCAGAAAAGTTTGGACGCGCACATTTTTCTAGATGCGCCAACAACTGACGACCCACACCGCTCTTACGGTATTTAGGATGTACATAAAAACGGCGTACGCGCCCAATCCGCGCCTCGATTTCATTTTCACCCCATTGCTGATTTAAACCGCCGCAGGCAATCAATTGGTCTTGATCGTAGGCCAATAACAACACTTCACCCTTTTGATCAAAACGATTTTTTCCACTTTGATATTCTTCGATCAAGCGGGTCAACGGTTCATATCCTTCTTTTGCTGCATGTTGTGCCAAAGCTTGTATTTGAGGAGGTAATTGTTCTGCCGCTTGAATTAAAATTTCCATCTAAACTTCCTTGAATATGAGCAAAGCCATTTCACTACATTTGCCACGTAAATAAAATGAATTTTCCTCAACAAACTACAGCAATCTTGAGCATTGGTGTAAAATGTCGCTTTATTTTCAATACGTGACGAAAAAAGACATGGCAACTGTTGATCTTTTTGCAATTGGTAATGCACTAATCGACCAAGAATTTAAAGTCTCTGACGACTTCCTTATTCAACAACATTTGCAAAAAGGCACTATGCAGTTAACTGATGGTGAAACACAAGCAGATCTTTACAAAAAATTAAAAGAAACACAAAGCTATAAAGGTCAGGCTTCAGGTGGTTCAGCAGCCAACACTACCGTTGCTTTTAGTGCCTTGGGTGGTTCAGCATTTTATGCATGCCGCGTGGGCAATGATGAACTAGGGCAAACTTACCTCAATGGTTTACACGAAGCAGGCATTAAAAACACTGAAAAATCAATCAGTGAAGGCGTAACAGGCACGTGTATGGTTTTAGTCAGTGAAGACTCTGAACGCACTATGCATACCTATTTGGGGATCACGGCCGAGTTAACTGAACAACAGATTGACTTTGAACCCTTAAAAACAGCGAAATGGCTCTATATCGAAGGTTATCTTTCAACCAGCGATAGCGCACGTGTAGCTGTCAAGCAGGCTCGTGAAATTGCCAAAGCTCATGGTGTTAAAATTGCATTAACCCTATCTGACCCTGCGATGGTGCAATACGCGCGTCATGGTCTAGATGAAATGATTGCGGATGGTGTGGACTTATTGTTCTGTAACCAGCAAGAAGCCATGATGTACACCGAAACTGAAACAGTTGAGGCGGCTTTAGCAAAACTCAAAACACTGAGCCAGCATGTGGTGATTACGCTTTCGGCGGAAGGTGCACTTATTTCAAATGCACAGGAAACATTTAATGTCGTGGGTCGTAAAGTACACGCTATCGATGCCAATGGTGCAGGTGATGCCTTTGCTGGTGCCTTCCTTTATGCAGTGAATGCGGGCTTAGGCTTACATACAGCTGCGCAACTTGCAATTTTGATTTCAAGTGAAGTGGTGTCACAGTTTGGCCCTCGTTTGGCTGTGGCAAATTACGCTGAATTGTTCCAACAACTGCAAAAGGAATGTGCATGATGCAAAAAATTTGCATGACGGAAGACATCCCAGAACGCGAAGCGCGCTCTTTTGAAACACCTAAAGGGGATACGATTTTTATCACCCAACGTGACGGTGCCTTCTTTGCTTACCAAAACATTTGCCCGCATTTGCAAGTTGAACTTGAATTTTTGGAAAACCAGTTCTTAGACCGCGACCAAGAATTTATTGAATGTTCGACCCATGGTGCGCTGTTTATGGTGGAAACAGGTGAATGCATTTCTGGCCCATGCCAAGGTGAAGCACTTGAAAAAGTAGCGATTACCGTGCATTCTGACGGCGGGATTTATCTCACAGAAGAATAATGAAATTGGACGTTCACCATGTATGAGTTGCTACATCACCCTGACTTGATGCTCTTTCATTTCAGCTTATTGATTTTAGTCATACTCAGCATGGTGGAAACCTTAGGCTACTTTTTTAAATCTCGCCCAAGTCATTTACTCAAAAGGCTCTCGCCACAAAAACTGACTGAATCTCCACTGCTAGACGTTAAGTTTTCTAAAGTGCTGATTGTGGTTTTTCTCTTACTTAATTTTAGTGTTGCAGGTTATTTTCTTCAGTTCTGCATTTATGCCAAAGAGCAAGCGTTTACTTCGGCTTACTATCTGATTTTGCCCGCGCTAATTATTGCAATTTTCTTTACCGTTTTTATGATCCACTGTTTGGATCAAGTTATTAAACCCAGACCTGATAAAAAACAAACCAACTTACTGGGGCGTCTGGCGACTATCTCCAGCGGGAATGCACGTCCTGGTTTTTCGGCTCAAGCTCGCGTTCGCGATGAATATGGTCAACTCCACTATGTCCAAGTTGAACCTGAGTTTGGTGAACTTGAATTTCAGTCACAAATTATTCTCATTCGTCTAAAAAAGTCGCATTACATAGCAAAGAAAATTTCAAAATCCAATCAACTTTTTAGTGGTGAAAGTACGCGCTAAACAAGCACCCCATCTGATCCCATTTCAACACTCTACGTCTTTATGAGCAAGTTTATCCTTTGCCATGGCCACTGCGTTAGCCTCCAACAAACGCCTCACAACGCGCTGTTTAAATCGAACCCTTGCCTCATCTTCTTGCTCAATCTTTTCAAAGCAATCTTTCATTTACAATCCAGCTTTCTGGATTCTAAGAAAATTTACCCAGAATAAGCTCAGGATGAGAATTTTACTCCCCGCCTCTGCCTTCAAGCTTAGATGACACAATAAAAGACTTTTTAAATATTAATTCGATTTTTAATTCCTAATTTCCTTGTGGTATATGCAACAGATCAAATCATCCATGATTCATATCCGTTAAAATCCATCATTTAAAAGCCCTATCACTTTTATATTCTTAAGATGAATTATCAATAAAATAACGATGAACGTTAAATATAAGCGTTTTAGTCGGATTTAAAATAAATATATACAAGTATTTTAGTCAGGTATTTAAATATAAACATAAGTAATTTGGTCAACTTTAAAATACAAAAATATTAGTTTATTTTTCATCACACCATTATTTTAAGTATATGTATTTAAACAACTTAATAATATATTTTTTATTTAAGTTTAAAGACTATTTATCTTTTGTATGTTTTTGTTTAATAATATAAAGCAAGTTAAAAAATAGGCTTTGTGAAATGAGCTTAGTCCCCAAAAATCTCAATCAAAAAGTCACCAGAGAGATTGTGGCCATTTTAATCATTAAGGTGATTATTTTAATGGTTATTAAGAACATCTGGTTTGACGCCCCAACGATTCCTAAAAATTTTGACAATCAAGTTGCTGAGCGTATTGCTGGCAATCCATCCCCAATCAAGGAGACACGTTGATGATATCTGAAAGCGTGGTCGATCTTTCGCGGTTCCAGTTCGCTATGACCGCGATGTATCACTTTATTTTTGTTCCACTTACACTGGGGCTTGCCTTTATTCTTGCCATTATGGAAACCACCTATGTGATTTCAGGTAAAGAAATTTATAAAGACATGACCAAGTTTTGGGGGAAACTCTTCGGTATTAACTTCGCTTTAGGGGTCACTACTGGCTTAACCATGGAGTTCCAGTTCGGGACTAACTGGGCATATTACTCACACTATGTGGGGGATATTTTCGGTGCTCCATTAGCCATTGAAGGATTAATGGCATTCTTCTTAGAATCGACATTCATCGGTCTGTTCTTCTTTGGATGGGATCGCTTATCCAAAGTGCAGCACTTATGTGTGACATGGCTGGTTGCACTCGGTTCTAATATGTCTGCCTTATGGATTTTGGTTGCAAATGGTTGGATGCAAAACCCTGTCGGTTCTGTATTTAACTATGAAACCATGCGCATGGAACTGGTAGATTTTGGTGCTCTCATTTTTAACCCAGTTGCGCAGGTAAAATTTGTACATACCGTGTCTGCGGGTTATGTGACAGGCGCTATTTTCGTCCTTGCTATTTCAAGCTACTACTTACTGAAAAAACGCGATATTCCGTTTGCGCGTCGTTCATTTGCCATTGCCGCAATTTTTGGTTTAGCTTCAACACTTTCAGTGATTTTACTGGGCGATGAATCAGGTTATGAACTGGGTGATGTTCAGAAAACTAAACTCGCGGCCATTGAAGCAGAATGGGATACTCACCCTGCACCTGCACCCTTTACTTTGTTTGGTATTCCAAATAAAGAAACCATGACTACAGATTATGCAGTGAAAATTCCATATGTGATGGGTCTTATTGCAACACGTTCTTTAGACAAAGAAGTGACTGGTATTAAAGATTTGATCGTACAACACGAAGATCGTATTCGTAACGGTATGGTGGCTTACTCGCAACTGGAAAAACTACGCGCGGGTGATACTTCTCCAGAGCTAAAGGCTGCATTTGCTGAAACTCAAAAAGACTTGGGTTATGGCTTACTGCTGAAAAAATACACACCAAATGTAGTTGATGCATCTGAAGATCAAATTAAATCTGCTGCAAAAGACACGATTCCGCACGTACCAAGCTTATTCTGGGCATTCCGTGCCATGGTTGTATCTGGTTTCCTTATGCTGTTGTTATTTGCTCTAGCAACCTTTGCTGTGGCAAAACGCAATGCAGAAAACAAACCATGGTTACTGAAGTTCGCACTATTCGCTCTACCTCTGCCATGGATTGCTGCACAAACAGGTTGGTATGTTGCTGAAGTAGGTCGTCAGCCGTGGACGATTGGTGAAGTTTTACCTACACACTTGTCAGCATCGAGCTTAAGTACAGGTGATGTGTGGGGTTCTATCGCTGCTTTAGCTGCGTTCTATACCGTTCTTTTGATTATTGAAATGTATTTAATGATCAAATTCTCACGTCTTGGTCCAAGTTCGCTTCACACTGGTAAATACCATTTTGAAAAACTTGAAGCAGCTCGTAATGAGGAGACTCAAGCATGATCGAATATGAATTACTCAAAATCATTTGGTGGGTTTTAGTCGGCGTCTTGCTGATTGGCTTTGCCCTCACCGATGGCTTCGATATGGGCTCTATGGCGATCATGCCATTTGTGGGCAAAACAGATGAAGAACGCCGTGCGGCTATCAACACCATTGCTCCGCACTGGGACGGTAACCAAGTTTGGTTCATTACTGCTGGCGGTGCATTGTTTGCCGCATGGCCAATGGTTTATGCAACAGCATTCTCAGGCATGTATTGGGCGCTACTGTTGGTACTGTTTGCCCTATTCTTACGACCTGTAGGTTTTGACTACCGCTCTAAACTACAAAATACCAAATGGCGTACGTCATGGGACTGGGGTTTAGCAATTGGTGGTGCTGTGCCTGCACTGGTCTTCGGTGTGGCTTTTGGGAACATGTTCTTAGGCGTGCCGTTTAGTTTAGATGACACTGTCCGTTCAACTTATACAGGAAGCTTTTTCGCCCTGCTTAACCCATTTGCTTTAGTCTGCGGCCTCGTTAGCTTATCAATGCTATGTGCACACGGCGGTGCATGGCTCATGCTTCGTACCGATGGTGACTTACGCAGACGCTCAGCTCAAGCAACGAAACTTATGGGCATTGTTTACCTCATCTGTTTCTTAGGTGCTGGTGCTTGGTTGTACTTTGGTGGAATCGAAGGTTATACCTTAGTCACTCCATTTGACACCAACGGTGTTGCTAACCCATTGGCAAAAGAAGTGTTGACCAATGCCAACCATGGCTGGATGAACAACTACTCGACTTACCCAATTACCATGATTGCGCCTATCGCTGGTATCTTAGGTGGTTTAATTGTGGTGCTTGCAGCAGGCAAAAACAAAGCGGGCTTTAGCTTCTTAGGTTCGAGTTTAGCGGTCGTGGGTGCAATTTTAACTGCTGGTTTTGCGCTGTTCCCATTCTTAATGCCATCAAGCATTCAACCTGTTGCAAGCTTGACCATGTGGGATGCAGTTTCAAGTAAAACGACGTTAACTGTAATGACAGTTGCGGCATGTATCTTTGTCCCACTTATTTTGTGCTATACCACTTGGTGTTACTACAAAATGTGGGGTGTTATTACCAACACACACATTAAAGAGAATTCACACAGCCTTTACTAAGGCTGTGTCTAAGGAGATCAAATTATGTGGTATTTTGCATGGATTCTCGGCATTTTGATGGCTTGCTTTGCAGGTGTACTCAGTGCTCTGTATATCGAACATCATCAAGACCTTGATGAGGAATAAACCATGACAGACGTTGCTATGGAAAACCAAACTGTAGATAAAAAGCCGAACAAATTTGCGATGCTAATTTCCTGCCTATTGGCCTTTCCACTTGCAGCGGTGTTGTTAGTACATCCTGCTGCTATGTTGGATGACAATGGTCACTATAGCCACAGTGCACTGATGTATATCATGATTGGTATCTCAGGTGGCTTTATCCACGGTGTTGGCTTCGTGCCACGTCACTGGATTTGGAAATGGCTGTTTAGCCCGTTTCTATCATGGCCACTGATGATCTGGGGTTATTACACTTGGTTCTTCAGTTAAATAAAAAAGCCCTCATTGACTGAGGGCTTTTTTATAGTTCGTTTTTCTTGGATTCTACATTTCAGCCATGACACCAATAATCCCATTAATAATCATATCTACCGCAATAGTCCCAATCAGTAAGGCCGACAGTCGCCCGACAATATCAACATAACGGTCAATATATTTGGCATGCTTGTAACGCAAATGATCATGTGCAAATTTCATTAAAATCATCAAACCACAAGTCAACGCCAAAGTCAGGAAAATAATCATGGCCGCACCGCTGATTGGCAGTGCCATACCTGTCACCACAGCAGCACTGATGGTTCCTGGACCAATCATAAAAGGCATCGCAATGGTTCCTGCCAAATGCTCAGGCGCACCACGCATTTCACCAATGGTATCTGCCCCCTGAAACACATAACGATAACCAATCACCAAGAAGATCAGACCACCAAATATTTGAAAGGCTTCAAAGCGTACATTTAAATATTTACTAAAAATCGCTTCTCCGCCCCACGCAAACAGCATAAATACTATAAAGGCAATGAGACAACCCTGAATCAAGGCCTTATTAAACACTTTAGCTTCGGAGTTCCGAATCATGCCAATCATGTAAATACTCATTAAAAACGGATTCAGCAATGAGAAAAACAAAGCAAAAGCATGTAAATATGAGGTCAACATGGTTCCTCCTAATTATCCTTGAGGGTCTGGAAATAAGGGACGATTCCCTGGACTGATTCGATTGATATGTAAGAAGGTCATGTGGCGTTCATAACGATCCAGCACATCATTAATCACTTGTTCTTTGGTATAACCAACAAGGTCGTTGCCTTGAGAACCTTCATACAAATAGGTTTCAAGACGGTAGTAGAACCGTTTACCTAGTTTGCCACGCTCACTAAAGGTCGGCGCGATATAACGTACTGGCCAAATTTGATAGACAAAGTTTTGTTCTTCTTCCAAATGTATCATCAAATCTAAATGATATAGATTTGGGTCTTCTTCTAGCGCACTCTCTTGAACACTAATGTCAATACCTCGTTTTTGCATTTCCTCTGCAACCGCCATTACCGCAGGTCGGCAAATGTCATCGAGCATACGCCGAGTATCGGTTGTTCCTGGATGGTGCATGACTCGGGACAAACGCTTTTTCCAGTTGAGAATGTCGACATTGCCCACCACGGGTGCGGCATTTAAACTGCTACTGGCTTGTCGATAGTCTTCTAGTCGCAGTGACTTATACAAACCTGCCATGACCAAAAACATCACAAAACTAAACGGCAACCCCATAATAATCGTGGCATTTTGCAGTGCCGTAATCCCATTAGCCATCAACATTGCAAGGGTCAACAAACCAATCGCTACGGCCCAAAATACGCTCAACCATCGCGGTGCATCATGGTCAACATTGGTAAATTGAGTGGTGAAATTACCCAACACCAGTGCACCAGAGTCCGCCGAGGTCACATAAAACAATAAGCCCGTAATTGTGGCTACACCTGCAATAAACGGAAACCATGGATACTGTGCTAGCAAGTCATAAAAACCATGCGCAGGATTTGCAATGACACTTTGTGCAAGGGCTAAGTTACCATCAAAAATCACACTATGTAGTGCACTATTTCCAAATATTGATAACCACGTGAGTGTGAAAAACAGAGGAATAATGAGAGTTCCGCTAACAAACTCACGAATAGTTCGACCACGTGAAATCCGTGCTAAAAACAAACCTACAAATGGTGACCAAGCCACCCACCATGCCCAAAAGAACAATGTCCAACTGTTCATCCATTCTTTCGGTTGTTCAAAGGCAAAACTTTCCAAAGTCATACTTGGAAAACGGTTAATGTAGTCCCCAATATTTTGCACAAAAGCATTCAGTAAAAATTCGGTATTGCCTAAGAACAAAATAAACAGCATCAAGCCGACAGAAACATAAATATTAATCTCGGAGAGAACTCGCAGTCCCTTATTCACCCCTGAAGTCACTGAAATAATGGTCATTACCACCGCAACCACAATTAATGCGGTTTGCATCCAAAGGTTTTCAGGTAAATCAAACAACACATGTAAGCCATAGTTCAGTTGTACTACCCCAATCCCGCAGGTCGTAGCAATACCAAAAATAGTACCGATGACCGCAGCGGTATCGACACTATGACCGATCGGCCCATGAATCTTATTACCAAAGATCGGATATAAAGCAGATCGAATGGTCAGTGGTAAGTTATAGCGATAACTAAAATAGCCCAATGCCATGCCAATCAAGGCATACATACACCATCCCGTTAGACCATAGTGAAACAGGGTCCACACCATGCCTTGACGTGCAGCCTCTAAGGTCTGCCCCTCACCCACGGGTGGATGCATATAGTGGGATAAAGGTTCCGCTACCGAGAAAAACATCAAATCGATGCCTATTCCAGCTGAGAACAACATTGCAGACCAGCTTAAAAGGCTAAATTCTGGCTTGGAATGTTTGGGGCCTAATTTAATGTTGCCGTAGCGAGAACAGGCAATAAAAATGACAAAGACCATATACAAGGTCGCTGCGAGTAAGTAATACCAACTAAAAGTTGAACTTACCCACGCCAAAACCGTATTCAAGGTTCGGTTAGCAAAGTCATTAAACAAAATGGTGGTAATAGAAAAAATTAAAATAATGAGAGCTGAAATATAAAAGACCACACCATTTAAACGGTCTTTAGGCGCTAATGTTTGATCATCAACTGCTCTTGGATTATCTGTCGCCATACAATCCTCAAGAAAGTAAATAAAAAAAGACAAAAGCCAATTTTTAAACTTCTCGTGGTCGAGAGCTTAAAAATCGACTAACGAAAACGACAGTATTTTTATCAGGAATAAAAACGCTATCTTCTTTAAACCTGAAGGTCTAAATCATTTATGCGGTACATTTGCTACACAGTTTTAAAATGTGAGCCACCCTTGTTCATCGATATTTTGATAGGAATCTTACACATGTCTCCCTTCAACATGACTATAAGAGCTTTCTCAACTCGAGAAAAGTATAAAACCGTAAGCCTATAGCTCATCAGCTCACTTTTCTGAAAGATGTCCTGAGATTAAACCTTATGACACATCCTTTTGATAAATAAACAGTTATGTGGAATATCCAAAGCAATTTAGCAGTATTTTGCTTTGAATTTAACCATAAGTGTACTTTTTATTGATTGAACGTTCAATCAATAAAAAGTATCATAAAAAAATGCTATGATGCTTTCCATGTAAGTTATTGAATCTAACGCCTTTAAATTTAAGGCAAATTGTTCTGGATTGTCATGAATAAACGTAGAGTAAAACCTGAGCATGAGCGCCGTGAAGAAATCATTAATGCTGCCTATGCAGTCATTTATGAAGTGGGCTTATCCAACACCACTATTGCTCAAATTGCGAAAAAAGCACAGCTTTCTACGGGCATTGTGAGTCATTATTTTGGCGATAAACAAGGCCTCATTCACAGTTGCATGCGCCAAATGCTGAATGTCTTAGCCAAGACTACGGCGAGCTATAAAGCAAAGGTGACGCAGCCCAGTCCAGAACATTCGCTCAAAGCCATTATTGATGCCAACTTTGACATCAGTCAGGTCAACAACACTGCTATGCGGGTTTGGCTGGATTTTTGGTCTGCCAGTATGCACCTAGCCGACTTAGGTCGACTGCAACGAATTAATGACCAACGGCTTTATTCAAATTTGAAGTTTCATTTCTTGCAGCTCATGCCAAAGGCCCAAGCAAGCCAAGCCGCTAAAGGTCTAGCAGCACTGATTGATGGATTATGGTTACGTGGAAGTTTAAGTGGTCATCAAGCATTTGATCGTGATTTGGCACGTTCTATTGCATACGACTATGTCGATATGCAACTTCGCTTAATTCAACAGATACGGCAGGAACAACAAAATGAATAATGTACAGCTTCACTCGCTTTATATTCACGGACAATATTTCAATGCCACCAGTGGTCAAACCTTTGACAGTATCAATCCTGCTACAGGTCAGGTCATTGCCACTATTCAGCAAGCATCCAAAGCTGATGTCGATGCAGCAGTGCAAAGTGCTGTACAAGGGCAGCGTGAATGGGCTGCCAAAACAGCGGTCGAACGTGCCCGTATTTTACGTCGTGCAGTCGATATTTTACGCGCACGTAATGACGAGTTAGCTCGCCTTGAAACACTCGATACAGGGAAAGCCTTCAGTGAAACTTCTACTGTGGACATTGTCACTGGTGCAGATGTTTTAGAGTACTACGCAGGACTTGCAACGGCCATTCAAGGTGAACAAGTACCACTACGTGAAAGTAGTTTTTTCTACACACGCCGTGAACCTTTAGGTGTAGTGGCAGGGATTGGTGCTTGGAATTATCCAATCCAAATAGCACTTTGGAAATCAGCTCCGGCCCTCGCCGCAGGGAATGCCATGATTTTTAAACCTAGCGAAGTGACCCCTCTTACCGCCTTAAAGTTGGCAGAGATCTACACTGAAGCAGGCGTACCTGCTGGTGTTTTCAACGTGGTACAAGGTTTTGGTGCTGAAGTGGGTCAATGGTTGACTGAACACCCCGACATTCAAAAAATTTCGTTCACAGGTGGTGTGGCAACGGGTAAAAAGGTTATGGCCAGTGCTGCGGCTTCTAGTCTCAAAGAAGTCACCATGGAGCTCGGTGGCAAATCACCTCTCATTATTTGTGCAGATGCCAACCTTGATCGCGCAGCCGATATTGCGGTAATGGCGAACTTCTTTAGCTCAGGTCAAGTATGTACCAATGGCACCCGTGTATTTGTACCACAAACCCTCAAGGCAGCATTTGAACAGGCAGTAATTGAGCGTGTCAAACGTATCCGCATAGGTGACCCGATGCAGGCTGAAACCAACTTTGGACCTTTAGTCAGCTTTCCGCACATGGAAAAAGTCTTGTCTTATATTGAGTCGGGCAAACAACAAGGTGCGACTTTATTGATTGGTGGACAACGTGGCACTGAAGCAGCACTTGCTCAGGGCGCATATGTTTTACCGACCGTGTTCACCGACTGTCATGACGACATGCACATTGTGCAAGATGAAATCTTTGGTCCAGTCATGAGCATTTTAAGCTATGACAGTATTGAAGAAGCTATTCAACGTGCCAACAACACCAGTTATGGTTTAGCCGCAGGTGTGGTCACACAAGATATTTCCCAAGCACATCGCATTATTCATCAGCTTGAGGCAGGTATTTGTTGGATCAATACATGGGGCGAATCCCCTGCTGAAATGCCTGTAGGTGGTTATAAACAGTCAGGCGTTGGACGTGAAAATGGTATCACCACACTTGAACACTATACCCGCATCAAATCAGTTCAAGTTGAACTGGGCGCATACCAAAGTATTTTTTAAAGTCTGAATTTTAGCCATCTAAATCCTTACTTCCTTTTATCTATTATTTTTTTCATCCTCAACTCAACATGTGGCCACGTTCTCATGCAACGTGGTCCTGCCATAGAAAAAGGATCATTATGCATTCTCAACACTACGATTATATTATTATTGGCGCAGGTTCAGCAGGTAATGTACTGGCTGCTCGCTTAACTGAAGACCCCGATGTTTCCGTGCTCTTACTCGAAGCAGGCGGACCTGATTATCGTCTCGACTTCCGTACTCAGATGCCTGCTGCCTTAGCCTATCCCTTGCAAGGTCGTCGTTATAATTGGGCGTATTTAACCGACCCAGAACCCCATATGAATAACCGCCGCATGGAATGTGGTCGCGGCAAAGGCTTAGGCGGTTCGTCTCTCATTAATGGCATGTGCTATATCCGTGGTAATGCCATGGACTTAGAACAATGGGCTAGCTTGAAAGGCCTTGAAAATTGGAGCTATGCCGACTGTCTGCCTTACTACAAAAAAGCAGAAACCCGTGATATCGGTGGCAATGACTATCATGGCGATGCTGGCCCTGTTTCTGTCGCCACGCCTAAAGCAGACAACAATGTTTTATTCCACGCCATGGTCGAAGCGGGTGTGCAAGCAGGCTATCCACGCACTGATGACTTAAATGGTTATCAACAAGAAGGTTTCGGCCCAATGGATCGAACCGTGACCCCCAAAGGTCGACGCTCAAGCACAGCACGTGGCTATTTAGATATGGCCAAAGGTCGAGCGAATCTAACCATTATTACCCACGCCATGACCAATCAAATTTTGTTCAATGGCAAACAAGCGATTGGTGTTGAATATATTCAAGGTGCTAATCAAAACAACTTGCTTCAGGTCTATGCCAATAAAGAAGTTCTACTTTGTGCAGGGGCAATTGCATCACCGCAAATTTTGCAACGTTCAGGTGTGGGTTCAAGCACCTTACTTCAATCTCTCGACATTCCAGTCGTGCATGACTTACCGGGTGTCGGTGAAAACCTGCAAGACCATTTAGAAATGTACTTACAATATAAGTGTAAGCAACCTGTTTCTCTCTACCCTGCTTTAAAATGGCAAAATCAACCTGCAATTGGTGCAGAGTGGTTGTTTAACGGAACAGGGATTGGAGCAAGCAACCAGTTTGAAGCAGGTGGCTTTATTCGATCCTCCAAAGAGTTTGCTTGGCCAAATATTCAATACCACTTCTTGCCTGTTGCAATTAACTATAATGGCAGCAATGCCGTCAAAGAGCATGGCTTCCAAGCCCATGTCGGTTCGATGCGCTCACCTTCACGCGGTCGAGTACAGGTGACATCTAAAAACCCTTTCGATCATCCAAGTATTTTATTTAACTACATGTCGACAGAACAAGACTGGCAGGAATTTCGTGACGCGATTCGAATCACCCGCGAAATCATGCAGCAACCTGCGCTTGATCCTTACCGAGGCGAAGAAATCAGTCCCGGAAAAGATGTGAGTAGCGATGCTGAATTAGACGAATTTGTGCGTAATCACGCTGAAACGGCTTATCATCCATCCTGTAGTTGTAAAATGGGTGAAGATGATATGGCGGTAGTCGATGGACAAGGTCGTGTGCATGGCCTGCAAAGTTTACGTGTGGTGGATGCATCGATTATGCCGCTGATTATCACAGGTAACTTAAATGCAACCACCATTATGATGGCTGAGAAAATCGCGGATCAAATACGTGGTCATCAAGCTTTACCACGTTCAACTGCTCCATTTTACCGCGCCGAAATCGCATAACTCTTAATGGTGTAAAACCTGACCTTTTATTCAACTTTAAAATAATAAGGTCAGGCAATTATTCATAATTTCTTAAACAACATAATCACAAATTGCTTGATTTTTAAACTAATATTATGACTCAACTTAGACATTTAAACGTTTAAGATATTGAGTAGTTGTATAGATATTCAACATCTGCATTTTAAATGCAGAAATTAAACCAAAATAAAACTCAATAAAAACAATAGCTAAAAACAAACATCACTGATATTTATAATTTAACCCAACCCATTTAAAATAAAAATTACTAAGTCAATACATATTTAGTCTAAAATACCCATAAGTCAAGATGCGTGATAGCTTAAAAATTTAAGCTTTGGCTACTTGAGATTTTAAGTATTACTTCAATTCTGCCAAGCTAATTTTTTACAAGCACCTCTATCACCATAATTGTTATTTTCTCTTCGCTATAAAGCGATCCAAAACCTGCTTCCCAAGGTCATAATCGCATGAACAAATTTTTAAAATACCTTTTGGTATTAATCGTACTGCTTATTATTGCAGTCGTAATTTTCTTATTTAGACCCGTCACGTCTAAAAAAATTCAAACCACTAGCAATGAGCCTGTTGTTGACGCAGTCTTAGTTGGTGGTGGGATCATGAGTGCAACTTTAGGCACATATCTAAGCGAGCTTGAGCCAAACTGGCAAATTCGCATGTATGAACGCCTAGACAATGTTGCACAAGAAAGCTCAAACGGCTTCAACAATGCTGGTACAGGCCACTCTGGCTTTATGGAAATGAACTATACCTCTGAAAAAGATGGGAAAATGGACATTACCAAAGCTGTAAAAGTGGCTGAACAATTTGAAGTTGCAAAACAGTTCTGGTCTTATCAAGTCAAAGAAGGTGTTTTGGGACGACCAAATAGTTTCATCAACCCTGTACCGCACATTGCTTTCGTTTGGGGCGATAACGTGAATTTCCTCGAAAAACGTTACGCTGCAATGGTTAAAAACCCAATGTTTTATGGCATGAAATTCTCTGAGAATCCTGCTGAAATTAAACAATGGGCACCATTGGTGATGAATGGCCGTGATGCTGCACAAAAAGTAGCTGCAACACGCATGGATGTAGGTTCGGATGTGAACTATGGTTCGATCACCACTCAATTGGTCGATCACCTTAAAAAACAATCTAATTTCCAGTTACAAACATCGACTGAAGTGACTGGCATTAGCCAAAACGATGATAAAACGTGGACTGTTGCATTTAAAAACCTCACTACAGGAAAAACAGATCACGTGAAAACGCGCTTTGTCTTTATTGGTGCAGGCGGTGCAGCGGTTAAACTTTTACAAATGACAGGCTTACCAGAAGCGAAGCAATATGCTGGCTTCCCTGTAGGTGGCGTGTTCTTAATGACCGACAACCCAAAAGTCACTGAAGGTCATACTGCAAAAGTTTATGGTCGTGCTGAATTAGGCGCACCGCCAATGTCTGTTCCACATATTGATACACGTTATATCGATGGTAAAAAATATGTGTTGTTTGGTCCATTTGCAACTTATTCAAACAAGTTCTTAAAACAAGGTTCTCAGCTTGATTTATTGAAATCAACCACTAAGAACAACGTTTTACCAATGACCGCTGTGGGTATGGAAAATCTTGATTTGGTGAAATACTTAGTTAGCCAAGTCATGATGACCGATGAAGACCGTTTTAATGAGTTGAAAAAATACTATCCTGATGCAAAACCAGAAGACTGGCGCATGAACCAAGGTGGTCAACGTGTTCAAATCATTAAGAAAGAACCAGGCAAACCTGCAAGCTTGCAATTTGGTACCGAGATTTTTGCATCACAAGATGGTGCTGTGACTGCCCTATTAGGTGCGTCTCCTGGTGCTTCAACTTCCCCTTATATTATGTTGAGCTTGCTTGAAAAAGCATTCCCTCAGCAAGTAGCAGGTAAATGGAATCCGAAATTACATCAAATTGTAAAATCGTATCAACAAGAACTCAGCACTAATCCTGTGCTTCTTGACCAAGTTCGCCAATACACCAGCACAACCCTTGGTTTGAAATATACACCTATGGCTAAAGCTGCAAATGACGAAACTATTGCGGTAGCAAAAGCACAGTAATCTGCTTTAAACCCTAAAAAGGATGGACTTTGCGCCATCCTTTTTTAATTCATATTTGAAACTATTCTGTTTATGTCGCTTTTCCATTCCGATGCTTTTTTGGCTTTTCGTTCACGTGATTTTTCACTTCTGAGTGTCAATCAGTTGTGCTTAATTCTAACCATCATGATTCAAGAAGTCGTCATTGCCTATAGTATCTATCAACTCACTCAAAATCCACTCAGCCTTGGCATGATTGCCTTAATTGAGTTACTCCCCTTTATTTGCTTCTCCCTGATCAGTGGCGACTGGGCTGATCGCTATAACCGACAAAAAATTGTGCAGTGGAGTTTTAGCTATAGCACTTTAATTCCATTATTATTTATTGTTCTTTTTTCTCAGTACCAACAACAGCACATTCAACAAAATACACTTTTATGCGGCATTTATAGCCTCATCTTTTGCTTAGGCATACTTAGAGGCATTTACAGCCCATCATTTAATTCATTACGCCCTTTTCTAACCCCCGAGTCAGCCTATAGCAATGCAGCCACATGGACCGCGCTCATTTGGCAAATAGGCGGCATTTTAGCGCCTTTATGCGCAGGACTTTTACTCGGCCAACTTGGGCTTGAAAAGACCCTCTTTATTGTTTTTTTCTTGTGTTGCGTGGGTAGCATCTGCTTATTCGGATTAAGTCCTCGTCAATTCCCTAGCCCACATAAACAGCATTTAAGCAAAAGTTTGAAAGAAGCCTATTTGTTTATTTTTAAACATCCACTAATGTTTTGGAGTATGTTGCTGGATCTCAGCGCCATGCTTTTTTGTAGTGTCATTATCTTACTGCCTATTTTTGCACACGATATCCTGCATCTTGGTGTTGAAGGCTTAGGTATACTCAGAGCTGCACCAGCTATTGGCGCCTGTATCATGATGTTGATGTTGACCTGTTATTCTCCGATGCAAAATGCATGGAGAAATATGCTCTATAGTAGTTTTGCAATTGCTTTGTGTACTTTAGCCTTTGCACTATCCTCCCATGTTTGGCTCTCAGTCTTCTTCCTTGTTCTAATCGGTGCCTTTGATAGCATCAGCATGGTCATTCGACAAACTTTATTACAGCAACTCCCCCCAAAAGCACTATTAGGGCGTGTAGCGGCTTTAAATGGCATATTAGTCACTTCAGGCAATCAGCTCGGTGCCCTACACATGAGCCTGATGACGCGCTATTTTTCTGTGGTGCCAGCAGTACTTATTGGAGGGACGTTGTGTTTAATAATCTGTGGTCTAAGTTCTACTCGTACGCGACATTTACTCAAGCCATCTCCAACACTAAAAAAACATGCCACAGTGGCAAAAGGTGAATAGCATGTTAAGCTTCAAATCCTCTTTTAATATGATGTGAGTTTTCAATAGAGCAAATTATGAAACAGATTTTCCCCTTTTCACACATTCTCTATACCAAACTCTATGCTTTCTTACTATCCGTGTTGTTGGCTTATTGCCTATTCAATGCAATCTATAGTGTGGTTATTGGTGGAAAAAGCGCATACCTTTTCAGTGTTCTAATTTTAATATTTCAAACAATTACTGTTTTTAAAGCATCTGTAAATAAAAAGATCCATAACTATATGGGATTGATTGGAATCATTCTAATTCTGATTTATCTCAATGGTTGGAGGTTTATTTCTCAGCATGAAAGTATTGCGATTCTCCCCTCAGTCATACTCATCTTACTTAGCTTAGGCTATTTTTCACAGCAACATTCGCGTTTAAATCTATTGAAGGCGGCTTTAATTTTTGGGCTTTTAGTATTAGCCTATACGCAATACCATGACTTGAATACTCTACAAAACTATTATAATAGCCTGCATACAGGTGAAACATGGCAGCAATATGGTGCTTTATAAAGATCAAAAAAACCGTTAGAGTTTTCTTCTTATTTTAAGCACAAAAAGCCAGCAATATCGCTGGCTTGATTCTTCTAGACTTTAGCGATGAGTATGAATCGACATCACGATGCCCATGCTCGCTAGCATGGTAATCACCGCGGTTCCGCCATAACTCATCAGTGGCAATGGATCACCTGTTACAGGTAAAATCCCGCTCACCATCCCAGAGTTTAACAATACAAAGAAAAAGAACGTTAAGCCCACAGCACCCGCATATAAACGTCCAAAATTATGGAAGCTGTTCATACCAATAATCAAACAACGAATGATAATGGCTGCAAACAAACTAAACAGCAAGAACACCCCAATAAAGCCAAACTCTTCTGCATACGTCGACATAATGAAGTCGGTATGGTGCTCAGGCAAATACCCCAAATGTGACTGTGTACCCTCTGTAAACCCCTTCCCCATTAAGCCACCTGAACCAATGGCAATCTTGGATTGGATAATATTCCAACCTGCGCCTAATGCATCTGACTCTGGGTCAAATAAAGTGAGCACTCGCTTTTTTTGGTACTCTTGCAAAAAGAACATCCAAAGTAAGGGAGCCACAACAGCCAATGCGCCACAGGCCAAAGTAATGAGCCGCCAAGAGATACCGCTGAGGAAAATGACGCACACACCAGGAATCAAGAGACCTAGGTTTAAGTCGGGCTGTAAAGCTGCCAATAAAAACGGCAACATCATGATACCCAACGAAATCACAATATGCATAAACTTCGGCGGGAATGCGCGGCCTGCAAAGTACCACGCCATCATCAAAGGCATGGCAAACTTCATAAACTCAGAAGGCTGCATACTACCAATACCGGGTAGACTAATCCAACGTCTAGCTCCCATGCGGGTTTCGCCCACCACCAAGACCAATACCATTAAAATCACAGCAAAGATGAAAAAATAAGGACTAATGGCCTGATAGACTTTGGGTGGAATTTGTGCACAGATAATCATCACAATGAAGCCCACAGCAAAACTTGTGGCTTGGCGAAACACCATGCCCATATCTTGCGCTGAAGCACTATAAATAACCAACAATCCCAACACGGCGTTTAAAATCAGAAAGCATAAAAGCCATGGATCTAAATGCAATTTAGCCCAGCGAGATGAGTCATGTTTAATGCTTCTACCGTCACGTAAAGACTGACGTAAAAAACGATACTGCTGTGATGGTATCATTTGCGTAAATTGAATGAGCTAAAGACAGGGCAAATTATAAGTTCAAAGTGTTTTAGATAACATCATTCAAACCCATATTTCTGTAGTTTTAGCTCAATAAATCTAAATAATTCTTATTGTGCCGCCAAAATCAGGCGCGCAAGCTCAAGGTCATCTGGATAGGTAATTTTAATATTATCGGAGCGCCCTTGTACGACTTGAACCTTTTCACCAACAAACTCTAAAGCACTGGCTTCATCAGTAATTAAGGCTTGCGCCTCTAGTGCATGTTCAATTGCTTTTTTCAGCACCCCCAGTTTAGCAATCTGCGGAGTTTGTGCCTGCCAAAGTTGTGAACGATCAACCGTTTCTTGAATATCTTGCGCTGAGATCACACGCTTTAAAGTATCTCTAACAGGAATAGCTAAAATTGCCCCTCTATTGGACTGAATAGCAGTATCAACCAGTTTAAATAAACAATTCTGCGTGACACATGGACGTGCTGCATCATGCACAAAAACCCAGTCGTCAGCATCAGCGATTGTGGAAAGATAATTGAGCGCACTGAGCACTGAGTCTACACGTTCAGCACCACCTTCACAGAAATGTGCTTTTTCTATGTGAGTAAAAGGCAAACTTTGAGCAACATCATCATCTGAACCAATCGCCAAAACATAGCCCTGTAAAGGCAATTGGTTAAGACGTAAAACCGTATGTTCAAGTACGGTCTTTTGTCCAATCATTTGATATTGTTTTAGTTCAGTTTGAGAAAAGCGACTACCCGAGCCAGCAGCAGGAATAATAGCCCACAATTTATGGGGTAGCTGGAGGGGTTTCAGGCTCATCGTCTTCATTGGTTCGCAAATCAATTTGGGCGTTAGGATCAATATAAACAGGCTTATATTGAGTACTGATAGTACTCATTTGAATAAACGTTTCTCGAGGTTTGATTAAACCCAAGTCCAAGCGCGCATGCTCTTCAATGGCTTCAATACCATTTTTCAAATCATACACTTCTGCCGCCAAGACACGATTACGTTCTTTTAAGTCGTTATTAATTTCAGTTTGTTGTTGGATTTTTTGTGTGAGTTGTAAATGGTCTTGATAACCACCCTCACCAAACCAGTATAAATACTGAAACCCTGCGATCAAAATGATCGCAAGGCCTAGTAGTACTTTACTCATCAACGAGTCGAATACATTGAACATTGACATCAGTCGCTTAGTTTAAACCTTTAAACTCAGCTTTACCGCGGTAAGCAGCATTTGTCAATTCTTCAATACGAAGCAATTGGTTGTATTTCGCTACGCGGTCAGAACGGCACAGTGAACCTGTCTTAATTTGACCAGCAGCAGTACCTACCGCAAGATCCGCAATCGTAGAATCTTCAGTTTCGCCAGAACGGTGTGAAATTACTGTAGAATAACCATTTTCTTTCGCAAGATAGATTGCATCTAAAGTTTCAGTCAACGTACCAATTTGGTTGTATTTAATTAAGATAGAGTTACCTACTTTCTCATTAATACCACGTTGAAGGATTTTCGGGTTTGTAACGAATAAGTCATCACCTACCAATTGGATTTTGTCGCCAAGGATAGATGTCAAGTAAGACCAACCTTCCCAATCCGACTCATCTAAACCGTCTTCAATCGAGATAATTGGATATTGGTTTACAAGACCCGCTAAATAGTCAGAGAACTGGTTGCTTGTGAACGCTTTGTTGCCTTCACCCGCAAGAATGTACTGACCATTTTTGTAAAATTCTGAAGATGCACAGTCAAGCGCAAGCATAATATCAGAACCCGCTTTGTAGCCAGTTTGACCAATCGCTTCAAGAATAACCGTGATTGCTTCTTCGTTTGAACGTAAGTTCGGTGCAAAACCACCTTCATCGCCTACAGCAGTATTTAAACCTTTTTTGTTTAAAACTGATTTTAGAGAATGGAAGATTTCAGCGCCTGCACGTAATGCTTCAGAGAATGACGTGAAGCCTACAGGCTCTATCATGAACTCTTGAATATCCACATTGTTGTCTGCATGCGAACCACCATTGATGATGTTCATCATTGGTACAGGCATAGTTAAAATAGTTTGACCACGTAAGTCTGCAATGTATTGGAAAAGAGGAATTTTCTTTTCATCAGCAGCAGCACGTGCAGCAGCTAGTGATACCGCTAAAGTTGCATTCGCACCCAATTTTTCTTTGTTTTCAGTACCATCAAGCGCAATCATGGTGTTATCGATGTCTTTTTGTTCAAATACTGATTTGCCCACTAAAGCATCACGGATAATCGTGTTTACGTTGTTAACCGCAGTTTTAACACCTTTACCCAAATAGCGTGCTTTGTCGCCATCACGAAGTTCTAAAGCTTCACGAGAACCAGTTGAAGCACCAGATGGTGCACATGCACGGCCAACTACGCCAGATGCTAAGATTACGTCTGCTTCGATGGTTGGGTTACCACGAGAGTCCAAAATTTCACGTGCACGAATGTCAACGATTTGGCTCATGAACAATTCCTCAGTTGATTAATAACGAGATGCTTTAGATGGCATCAATGAGTTTATAATTTAGTGTGTATCTAGCTTTTGGAAGCCTTTAACCAAGGTATCCAATTCTTTTAGCTGCGCCAAGAAAGGCTCAAGCTGAGACATACGCAACGCGCATGGTCCATCACACTTGGCTTTTTCTGGGTCTGGATGCGCTTCCAAGAATAAACCTGCTAGACCTGTTGCCATTCCCGCGCGAGCAAGTGTCGTGATTTGCGCACGGCGACCGCCCGCAGAATCCGCACGACCACCCGGAGTTTGAAGCGCATGGGTCACATCAAAAAACACAGGAACATTCATTTCTTTCATGATGTCGAAGCCCAACATGTCTACAACCAAATTGTTGTAACCAAATGCCGAACCACGTTCACAAATAATGAGCTTGTCATTCCCTGCCTCTAAACACTTATGCAAAATATGGCGCATTTCATGAGGAGCAAGGAATTGTGCTTTTTTGATGTTAATGATGGCATCCGTTTTGGCCATCGCTTCAACCAAATCCGTCTGACGACTTAGAAAAGCAGGAAGTTGAATAATATCCGCAACTTCCGCTACAGGTGCAGCTTGGTAAGGTTCATGTACATCAGTAATAATGGGTACATTAAAATGTTTTTTAATGTCAGCTAACCACTCAATCCCTTTTTCTAGGCCCGGCCCTCGAAACGAGTTCAAGCTTGAACGGTTGGCTTTATCAAAACTGGCTTTAAATACGTAAGGAATCTCCAAACGCTTGCAGATATCGACATAAGTCTCTGCAATTTCAAAAGCCAAATCTTTAGACTCAAGTACGTTCATGCCGCCGAATAGTACAAATGGCAAGTGGTTTGCCATTTGTATATCGCCTAAACGTACAATTTCTTGTGGTTTTAATTGTGACATTTAAACTTCCTAGTTTATTGCTTAACCCAAATTACTTCGCTTTTTTGTACTGTGCTTTCGCAGCATCAATAAAACTAGCAAATAATGGGTGTCCATCACGTGGTGAACTTGTAAATTCCGGGTGGAATTGTACAGCAATAAACCAAGGATGTTGAGGAATTTCAACTGTTTCTACTAAGTGCTGTACAGGTGAATAGCCCGAAATTTTCATACCAGCTTCTTCAAGCGCTGGAATAAAACGGTTATTCATCTCATAACGGTGACGGTGACGTTCAATAATATCTGCTGAACCATACACTTCACGTGTTTTAGTGCCTTCAACCAATTCTGATTTTTGAGCACCAAGACGCATCGTACCACCAAGATCAGAGTCAACATTACGCTGTTGAACTTCACCACGTTCATCTAACCATTCAGTGATTAGACCAATCAATGGAGACTTAGTCGAACGGTTGAATTCAGTCGAACTCGCATCACTAATACCCACGACATTACGTGCATATTCGATCACAGCCAACTGCATACCTAAACAGATACCCAAGAATGGAACACCGTTTTCACGTGCGAACTTAATCGCTTGCATTTTCCCTTCAGTACCACGTTCACCAAAACCACCCGGTACCAGGATTGCATCCATATCTTTCAATACTTCATTGACATCTTGGCTTTCAAGTTCTTCAGCATTAACATAGTCAATTTGAACTTTCACACGGTTTTGAATACCCGCATGTAAAAGCGCTTCATTCACAGACTTATACGCATCTGGAAGTTCAACATACTTACCCACCATTGCAACACGAACCGTGTATTCAGGGTTTAGTAGTGCTTCTACAACATTGTCCCAATCTGTTAAATCAGCCTCAGGCAAATCATTGAAACCAAAACGTTCACAGATCAGGTCATCAACATTTTGTTCATAGAACGTACGTGGAATTTGGTAAATGCTGCGCGCATCTTTACACACCACAACTGCACGTGCTTCAACGTTTGTGAACAAGGCAATTTTGCGGGTCGTGTCTGCATCAACATCATATTCAGTGCGACAAATTAAAATGTCTGGCTGAATACCAATCGATAACAATTCTTTTACCGAGTGCTGAGTTGGTTTAGTTTTCAACTCTGCCGCAGATTTGATATATGGAAGTAAAGTTAAGTGCATAAGCATAGTGCGCTTATGACCTAGTTCAACCATAAGTTGACGTACAGATTCCATGAATGGGAGAGATTCGATGTCACCTACTGTGCCGCCAATTTCAACAATCGCAACATCATAACCTTCGCCTGCGCGAAGTACACGTTCTTTGATGTTGTCTGTAATATGTGGAATAACTTGAACAGTTCCACCAAGGTAGTCACCACGGCGTTCTTTATTTAAAACGTCTTGGTATACGCGACCAGAAGTAAAGTTATTTAACTTGGTCATTTTCGCACGACGCAAGAAACGTTCGTAATAACCCAAGTCTAAATCGGTTTCTGCACCATCCTCTGTGACAAAAACTTCACCATGTTGGAACGGGCTCATAGTCCCTGGATCGACATTAATGTATGGATCCATTTTTACCATGGTTACTTTTAATCCACGGGCTTCTAAAAGCGCAGCAACTGAAGCAGCTGAAATACCTTTACCTAGTGATGAAACTACACCACCAGTCACGAAAATAAAATGGGTCATTGGGTTTCTCGTACAATCGAGCCTAATTCGGCCTGCAATGTTGCGCAATTTTACTTTACCTTGTACCAATAAAGCAAAGTCAATCCGCATCAATTCATAGAACAATAAACAATTGGATATTCTATCAGCATTTGGCAGATAAAATTAAGCTAAGTTCATAGGATTTTCATCTTGCATTTTGCTGTTATAATGGCGCGATCCTTCAAACACTCGATTTTATGTAATTATGAATAAAAAACTTTTAATTTGTGGTGCCATTGCAGCAGGCTTACTATTAACAGCATGTGTAAAGAAAGAAGCACCTAAAGAAGATGAACAAGAACAAGTTGAAGTCGTTACTACAGAGCAACAACAAACTGTTGAACTTCAACCTTTAGCAGCATCTGAGCCTGAGATTCCAGCGCAAGTTGAAGTGATTCGCGAAGAAACACCGAATACAACTACTGAGATCCGTCGTGAAACGCCAGCACCTGCTCCAGCAGCTCAGCCTGCACCAAAAGCAGAAGCATCAAAAGCTGAAGAAAAACCAACGCAAGCACGCCCAAGTAATACAAACCCAAATACGCAAACTGAAGATGATGCGGTTGCAGCAGCCATTGCAGCAGCGACACCAGCTTTAGAAAACTAATCATCGCTATATTAGATGATTAAAAAAACCCGATTGATATCGGGTTTTTTTATTGCCGGCTTATAAATAAGCTTTTAATTTTTCTGCAAGAAAGTCAATAAATAAGCGAATACGCTTTGGCACATAGTTTTGTTGATAGTAAACCGCATGTATTTTCTGCTCTTTGATCTGAATTTGATCTTCCAACAAAGCAATGAACTGCCCATCTTGAATATCTTGCTCGACCATAAAGCGTGACAAACACGCAATCCCCGCCCCTTGCAATGCCAACTGACGAACCGTTTCACCATTTGAGCATTTAATTTTGGCCTGAATTGTTAAAGGTTCATCCTCCAACTGAATAGGCCACGTATTTAAATGTGCAGGCTGACTAAAACCAAGCAAAGTATGTGAGCTTAATTCTGCTGCATTTTTAGGTAGACCATGTTTTTGTGCATAAATAGGACTTGCCACAATATATAACCGACTTTTACAAAGCAGCTTGGCATGTAAGCTTGAATCCGCCAACTCACCAAACCGAATCGCGACATCGGTTTTATGCTCAAGTAAGTCTATAACCTGATCGTGATTGGTAATTTCTATATCAATTTTTGGATAACACTGCATAAACTCTTCAATCAGCGGCACTATCACATGCAGCACAAAAGGCGTTGCTGAATCAATCCGAATTAAACCAGACGCCTCAGCATCAGTATTTTGCAGACTTTCTTCAGCTTCGGTCAGATCGAGTAAAATTTTACGTGCCTTTGTCAAAAACTGCTGGCCTTCATAGGTCAGTTTGAGCTTCCGTGTCGTTCGCTCCAGCAAAGTCACATTCAACTTCGACTCTAATCGTTGTAAGGCACGGCTGACACCCGATGTGGTTTGATCCAACTGCTGGGCAGCTTTGACGATAGAGCCACTATCAACAATGCTCACAAAAGCTGTTAATTCTTCTATGGTTGATTTCATGTGTAATTATTGATTAATAGTCAATAATATTTTGCAAATTACCCAGTTTTTAAGCAAGTCTTTTTTCTACAAAATAGCCTCATTCCATAAAACAAGTTATCGAGTAAAAAATGAATATCGTTCCTCAATTCGGCTTAGGTACTTTCCGTTTAACAGGTGACACTGTCATTGAGTCTGTGAAAACTGCACTAGAAGTCGGTTATCGTGCGGTCGATACTGCTCAAATCTATGGTAATGAAGCTGAAGTTGGTCAAGCCATTGAACTCAGTGGTATCAATCGTCAAGATCTTTTTCTCACCACAAAAATTTGGACGGAAAATTATTCAGCAGAAAAATTGATTCCAAGCTTAAAAGAAAGTTTGCATAAGCTAAAAACCGATGCAGTGAATCTAACCTTGATCCACTGGCCTGCCCCAAGTACAGGTGTAAACATTACAGAACTCATGCAGAACTTATTGGAAGCGAAACAACAAGGTTTGACCGAACACATTGGTATTTCTAACTTCAATATTGAGCTGACTCAACAGGCGATTGAGAGTATTGGGCTAGAAAACATCGCGACTAACCAAATTGAACTCAGTCCTTACCTACAAAACCATAAGTTAGTTAATTTCCTCCAAGCTCAAAACATTGATGTCACTTCATATATGACACTGGCTTACGGTAAGGTTTTGAATGATCCTGTTTTAATGCACATCGCGCAGCAACATCAGGTATCGACTGCACAAATTAGCCTAGCTTGGGCATTACAACGTGGTTTTGCAGTCATACCATCTTCAACCAAACGTGAACACTTGATGTCCAACTTAAAGGCACAAGAGATTCAACTGTCGACTGAAGAAATGATGGCAATTACGCAATTAGACCGAAATCAACGTGAAGTTAATCCTGAGGGATTGGCTCCTATTTGGGATTGAGCATCGCTATGAAAATTAATTTTCCACTTTTGGCGCTTGCGGTGGGTGCTTTTGCCATTGGAACCACCGAGTTTTCCCCCATGGGCTTTTTGCCTGAAATTGCCAACGATTTGTCCGTTTCAATTCCACAAGCCGGACTGCTAATTAGTGCCTATGCTGTAGGCGTCATGCTTGGGGCTCCGCTCATGACCTTATGGTTGGCACGCTTTCCTAAGAAAACAGCTTTAATCCTATTGATGGCGATTTTCACGATTGGGAATGTGTTGGCGACCGTTGCACCTGATTATATGAGCTTAATGGGTGCACGTTTAATTACCAGTTTAAACCATGGTGCATTCTTTGGCTTAGGTTCGGTGGTGGCAGCCAGTGTTGTGCCTAAAGACAAACAAGCCAGTGCAGTCGCAATGATGTTTATGGGCCTCACCATTGCCAATATTGGCGGTGTGCCACTTGCAACGTGGCTCAGTCAAAATACCAGTTGGCGCATGGCCTTTGCTGCGATTTCAATCTTAGGCATCATGACCATGTTGGCACTATGGAAAGCACTCTCGCAAGATCACGATGTGGTTAAACCGAATGTAGCAAAAGAATTGCGCGTTTTAACACGTGCGCCTGTCGTCCTTGCTTTATTAACCACAGTCATGAGCGCGGGTGCCATGTTTGCGTTATATACCTACATTGCTCCGAGCCTACACGTATTTATGCAGGCATCACCGCAAACCATCACCTTGATGTTGGTTTTAATCGGGATCGGCTTCTCCATTGGTAATCATCTGGGTGGAAAGTTTGCCGATCTATCCCTAGAGAAAACCCTGATTGGCTTCCTTGTACTTTTGATGGTGATGATGCTTGTTTTCCCAGTATTAGCACAAACAACCGTTGGTGCAGCGATTGGCTTGGTGATTTGGGGTGCGGCGGCATTTGCGGTAGTACCGCCACTGCAAATGCGCGTCATGTCGGTCGCAGCAGATGCGCCTGGGCTTGCCTCTTCAGTTAACATTGGTGCGTTTAACTTAGGCAATGCCTTAGGTGCCTTTGCTGGTGCAACCGTACTGAGTATGCAACTTAGCTACGCAGCGGTTTCATATGCAGGTGCCGCACTCAGCTTTATGGCCTTGATCTTGGTCTTACTGCAAATGAAGTTCGGTCTTAGCAAGAAAGCCTGTGAAGCAGTTTAAGCCTTACACGACTGAACCAATCAAAAAAGACCTACACTGCTGTAGGTCTTTTTTATACTTAGTGTTTTTGTTGTTCCAATTTCAAAAAATCCGCAATCAGCTTGGTTGCCCAAGACTCGGTATTGAGCGCCCCTTCATAGAAGCCACAATGGCTGCCTTTTTTGGTGGTCACTACGGCAATATTCGGCATTTGACGGATCATGTCTTTATACGGTTCAAAATTTTTAATGTGACAGACGGGATCATCCTCTGCATTTAAAATCAGCAATGGAATGGTGACATTTTCAAATACATAGATTGGGTTTGTGGCTTGGTTATAACTATCATAGTCCACATAACCCGCCATTTCATAATAACTCGACTCAAACTCAGCCAAGGTTTTGGTCATTAAGACTTGCGACACAGACGCTGTTTGTTGCCACGTTTGCTGGTAAGGAAAAATAAATTTCTTAAACAGTTTCTTGGTCATGACTTTACTGTAAAAGGGATGCACATTTACAAAACCCAACTCAGTGTTATAGCCCGGACACAGGGCAAAGGCCGCCTTAAAAGGGGTTTGACTCCCTTCTTCACCTAAGTAACGCACCAAAAGCCCCGTTCCCGCAGAAGAGCCTACCGCATACAACGTTGAACTTGGAAATGTGCTTTGAATAAACGCAATTTGTTCACGTAAATCATCGGTTGAACCGAAAAGATTCATTTTGGGTACAGGCATTGGAAGGTCTGCATGTCCACGGCGTAAGCACAGTGCAACACGCCAACCCGTATAGCGATTTAAGTCACGCACCACCTCACGCATACTTTCAGGAGAGCCTGTAATCGTATGCATAACCACAACCGTTGGCGTCGCTTCAGGTAAGTCATAACCAAACCACATGATGCCAGTGACCCCACCGTCTTGCATCTCTAACTGATCAAAATGATCATATTCCAATTGAATCTGACGCTTTCGAATCACATCAAAATACAAAAGATGGGCATGCGTGTTGGATAACCACGGCGTTGGTCGGTACTTCTCTTGAAGCTGTGTAAGCGCCCCAACAGTCACTTGAATTTGCCCTTTCGGGTTAATATAGAGCTTCGGTTGTTCCGCACCAGTCACTCGATCCCACGCCGTTTGGCTTAATTGGTTTAGCAAACTGAACACAGCATTCATATCAGTACCTTCTTTTTCCTATCTTTCTTGGTGATGCATCAATTTTCGTGCCTAACTATAAATAACAAGTCACACCTTTATCATCCAGCTTGAGGTGCAAAAGCTGCCATTCGCTGTCCCATTTGTACAGCTAAGGCCTCTAGCCCCGATTTAGGACGGATCATCACTTCAAAATCTACAATTTGACCTTGCTCATTAAAACGAATCATGTCAATCCCTTTGAGCTTTTTCTCGCCGACATTGGCAGAAAACTCAAGGACGACACTTAAATCATCTTCTGTAAAAAATTCACGGTGGTAAGTAAAGTTTTCAAAAACCTGAATCACATTACTTAAAATAAAAAAAACCACTTGCTTACCCGGATAAGGATTAAACGCCACCGGTGAACGGAACACGACATCTTCTGCTAAAAGCTCATTTAAGATGCTCATATCACGTGTCGTGACCATATCATGCCAGCGTACCAAGGCTTGTTTTGTTGTTGCTAAACTCATTCTTATGTCCTTATGAAAGTGAATCCACTCAAATCTGCAATAAAGGCACCTTCTCTTGCACCACATACGTTTCAAGGAAAAGGCAACACGAGGGAAAAGATAAGATTTTAGAAAATACCTCTCCCAAACCCTCTCCGTGTAGGAGAGGGAGCTTTATTACAAATTTTAAGCTGATAAATTATTGTTATCGATTAAATGGTCGCAGCCAATTCCGCACCTTGACGAATCGCACGCTTCGCATCCAACTCACCTGCTTCTTTCGCGCCACCAATCAAATGTACATTTTTACCATCGGCTTTTAACTGATCATACATTGCAGTATAAGACTCTTGTCCTGCACAGATAATCACGTGATCAACCTCTAAAACCGTTGGCTGATCATTCACTGTAATGTGGAGACCTTGATCATCAATTTTGTCGTAGCTTGCGCCTGCAATCATTTTTACATCGCGATGTTTTAGCCCTGTTCGGTGAATCCAACCCGTGGTTTTACCTAAGCTTGCACCGACTGCCTTCGCTTTACGCTGTAGAAGGTAAATTTCACGATCCGACTGCTCCAAGACTGGTTGTTTTAAGCCACCAACATGCGCATAGCTGGTGTCGATTCCCCACTCATCATAGAATTTTTGTGGGTTTAAACTACCGCTTTCACCTTCATGGCTTAAGTATTCTGCTGTATCGAAACCAATACCACCCGCACCAATAATCGCGACTTTTTTACCGACAGGCTTACGCTCACGTAGAACTTCGATATAACTCAACACTTTCGGGTGATCAATCCCTTCTATAGTTAGCTCACGTGGAGTAACGCCTGTTGCAACCACGATATCATCATAGTTCTCAGCGCTCAGTTCCTCATAAGTTGCGGTATGATTCAGCACCAACTTGATATTCGGTTGTAATTCAATTTTACGTTTGAAATAACGCAGTGTTTCGTAAAACTCTTCTTTACCAGGAATAGTTTTCGCAATATTAAACTGCCCACCAATCTGACTGGCTGCATCAAAAACAGTCACTTGATGTCCTCGGTCAGCGGCATAAGTCGCAAAACTCAAACCTGCAGGCCCAGCACCAATCACCGCAATATTTTTCTTAACTGCACTTTCTTTAAAAATCAGTTCAGTTTCATAGCATGCACGCGGGTTGACTAAACACGTCGCAATTTGCATGGAGAAAATTTGATCCAAACAGGCTTGGTTACAACCAATACAAGTATTGATTTCATCACTACGGCCTTGTTCTGCTTTGAGTACAAACTCAGCATCTGCAAGCATTGGGCGTGCCATCGACACCATATCCGCATCCCCCTGAGCTAAAACATGTTCAGCCATTTCAGGGGTATTAATACGGTTAGATGTCACTAAAGGTATCTGAACCGAACCTTTTAGCTTCTTGGTCACCCATGTAAATGCCGCACGTGGCACTTTGGTTGCAATCGTTGGAATACGCGCTTCATGCCAACCAATACCTGTGTTGATAATGGTTGCACCTGCCTTTTCAATTTCTTTGGCAAGCTGAATCACTTCTTCTAAAGTCGAACCACCTTCAACCAAATCCAACATTGAAAGACGGTAAATAATAATAAAGTTTTCACCAACTTCTGCACGAGTGCGTTTTACGATTTCAATCGGAAAACGAATACGGTTTTCATAGCTACCACCCCATTCATCATCACGATGATTGGTACGTGCCGCAATGAATTCATTGATTAAGTAGCCTTCTGAACCCATGATTTCAACACCATCATAGCCAGCAACTTGTGACAATTTTGCACAATTCACAAAGTCCGCAATAGTCTGATTCACTTCAGCAGAAGTCAAAGCATGAGGTTTGACTGGGTTAATCGGTGCTTGAATTGCAGAAGGTGCAACATTTTCAGCCTGATACGAATAACGACCGGTATGCAAAATCTGTAATACGATTTTACCACCCGCATCATGTACGGCTTGTGTGATGACTTTATGCTTTTCCGCTTCTTCTAAAGTATCTAACTTAGAACCACCGTGAAAAGTCACACCATGATCATTCGGTGAAATACCACCTGTTACGATTAGCCCTACACCGCCAGCGGCACGCTCTGCATAAAATGCCGCCATGCGATCATAACCACCTTCAACTTCTTCAAGTCCAACGTGCATAGATCCCATTAATACGCGGTTTTTTAATGTGGTAAAGCCTAAATCTAAAGGCGCAAGTAAATGCGGGTAATTAGACATGTGTACTCCTTGGCGTGCTTTCACTGGCTGGTATTTTAAATACAAGGTTAGATCAAATTATTTAATGCAACAAGTTGCATAATGTTTATCTTTATAATCGAGATTTGTTTTTTATGCAACATGTTGCATAATGACTCTACGTCCATTTTAATTGCGAAATATTACCGAAATGTCATTAGCTCATGTTTTATTGACCAGTTTGATTGAAAAACCAAGCACAGGTATTGAGTTAGCGCGTCGTTTTGACCGTTCAATGGGCTTCTTTTGGAATGCGACACATCAACAGATATATAGAGAACTCAGCGCTATGCAAAGCAAAGGCTGGATTTCAACGATAGAAGATGATGGTGCAACCTCGCGTAAAAAAACCTATCAGGCAGAACAGCTCGGACGTACAGAACTTGCCGACTGGCTGGTAAAACAAAGCCCACCTGCCCAGCTCCGTGAAGAACTGATGGTGAGACTGCGTGTTGAAGCTCAACTTGGCGGCAACACGGTTTTGCCTGAACTGGAACGACATCTCATCCTACACAAAGAAAAACTACAAATTTACCAAAGCATTTTTGCCAAAGATTTTGGCCATGCAGAAGAAAATGATCGTACCTTATATATTCATAAAATGATTTTACAACTTGGAATTAATTTAGAATGTGGTTGGATTGAGTGGCTAGAGACCATGATTCCAGCGCTTAAAAACTTCGAAAAATAATAAGCCACGCAAAGGATTGACCATGCCACATTATTTAATGCCAGATGGCGAAAAACTCTATGTTCGAGAATTTGGACAAGGTACACCTGTACTGGTCTTATCTGGTTTAGGAATGCAAAGTTGGCAATGGCTACCTTTTTTATATCAGCACCGTAAAAAGTACCGCTTTTACATTCCTGACTGGCGGGGTTTTGGTGGTTCAGCACAGTGCAAAATTCCCACACTGGATGCGATTTCCAGTCACTGGCAAGATTTAAACTGCTTTTTAAATCAATATGCTGATACAGCATTCCATGTGATTGCCTACTCTATGGGCGCCACAACAGCCATGCACGGCATGCAATATGGTCGCTTTCAAGACCATATCCGCAGCTATTTACACATCGACCAAACCCCCAAGATTAGCGTTGATGCAGACTGGCCACATGGTTTATTTGCTGAAAAACATGCTAATTTCAAAGCCATCCTACAAAACATTGCAGACCTATTGGCCCAAAATGCACAGTACCGTTTGGTCTCAGACTTAACAGCGTCTATGCGTACAGAACTGGTTAAGCAATGGTTGGCTTTTATTCAACTACAAGCCACACCATCTCGAACTGCGGCCTTATTTCAAAAAGCATTTCAACAGCCATATTTGCAAAAATTCATGCTCCCGATCCAGCGTTTAGACTATATGGCTTGGTATATTCAAAATTATCTTGACCATCAAGAAGACTATCGCGGTGCGCTCAGTCAGATTGACCGACCAGCTACATTTTTTATTGGTGAAGAATCAAAGCTTTATGCCGCTCAAGGACAAAAGCTGATTGCCTCAAGCGTACCGCATGCCAAAACGGTGATCTTTAAAAAATCTGGGCATACGCCTTTATTGAGTGAACCGCACAAATTCTCCCAAGAAATTACACGTTTCCTCAACGCCACGAATATTTAAATGCATGTCGTATTATCAGCCAAATGATGAATATTTTTATAATAGCTGAAGATAAATACAATTAATCATTGCATTGTAATGACAAAAAAATTAAATCAGTCCGATAAAACACCAATGCTTAGGAATTAAAAAAGGCATCTCTAAGAGACGCCTTTTTCTTATGCTGCATAGGTCTGCTTGAGATAAGCAACAATATCTGCCGACTCAAACAAAGCTGTTTCAGTGTTCGGATCAACCAAATATGGCACTTGAATATCACGCCCCATCACCTGCATGACTTGCTCACGCTTTCCACCTGCCAAAGGTACATATTTGCCCGGCTTTAAACGCAGTACTGCTGGGCCTTGATCTTGCCAACGTTCTTTAGGCACATTATGAAACTTAAAAGGGAGCTCCAACTCGGTCAGTAAACCACGGACAATCCGAGTATAAGGACTGGCTTCAAATCCCCAAAGTTGTAACAGCTGTTCTGGCGCTACGCGATCTTTAATACTCTTATTGATCCACACCCCACTCGCACCATTTACCAATGTCCCGACATAAGCAACATAAGGTGTTTTGGGATAATGTACATACTTTTTCGGTGTTTTACCACTGCGACCATATTGTTCAAACAGGTAGTGAATAATATCTTCAGACTCGTATAGCTTAGTGTCTGTATTTTCATCGAGTAAAAAAGGAAATTGGGTTTTCCCACCCAACTGTTTCACCAAAGGACGATATTTAGTTCCACCCTTAGGACATGGATACACTTCATAATCCAAGTTCAACAAAGTCAGTACTTCACGCACACGACGACAATATGGCGAGCCTTCAAACTCATAGAGCTTTAAAGGTTGTTCAGGTTGTTTAGGATGCGGCGTTCCAGTTACACCACGCCCACCTTGTGCAAGCCCCGAAAAAAGAGCCTGAATCACTTTAATTTGATGCTTCACCATATTACACGTCCATATCTTTTGTTTATGTTGTTATGAGTCTGGTTGGTGCTTATTCATCGACCAGTTTTTCTTTTGCAATGACAATACCGTTATTATCCGCATAGAGATAATGACCTGATTGAATGGTGACACCACCAAAATGCAAGCTGATATCAACTTCTCCTACACCCTTACGATTACTTTTTTGTGGAATGGCGGCTAAAGCATGCACCCCTAAATCCAGTTCAGCAATCGCATCTACATCACGGACACAGCCATAAATCACCACACCATTCCAGTGATTTTTGACTGCTGACTCTGCAATTAAGTCTCCCATCAAGGCACAGCGCATCGAAGCGCCACCATCCACAACCAATACTTTACCCGTACCATCTGTTGCTAACAGCTCTTTCACCCGAGAGTTATCTTCAAAGCATTTAACCGTCACCACCTGACCACCAAAGGTTTTACGCGCACCATAGCTATTAAAGAACTTACCATCCATTGATGGGCTGACCACTTGTAAATCAAGTTCAGGATGATCATCCAATAAATCGCATGTCACAAATGCTGTCGTCACCACACTTCCCCTCATTTTGTCTTTTGTATACGTAAATTATCATATATTTCAAATTTTTCGGTCTGCGTTTGGGCAGCCTCGACCATAGTATGAGCCACTTGTTCTGCTGTCACTGGCTTATATTTAAAATGCTTTGGTATAAAATGCGATAGTTTGGTATAAGCCTTTTGGAAAATATCTTCCAACATGCGACCTTCATTACGCTGTCCGATCAGTAAGGATGGCTGCAGAATACTAACCTTATATAAATCGAGTCCTCGAATAGTCTCTTCAAGCTCACCTTTGACGCGATTATAGAAAATTTTTGAATTGGCTTGCGCCCCCAAGGCACTGATCAACACATAATGGGTTTTGGTCAAAACAAACAATTCAGCAAAATGTGCATTCACCACATAGTCGATGGCATAAAACTGCTCTTTTGAGCCAGCTTTCTTTAAAGTCGTCCCCAAACAACTAAAAGCATGACTGTAGCCCTGAACATCTTCATGGTTGAGTAATAAAAAATCATCCAGCTTCAGTTGCTGAACTTTGTCATAGTGATCGAGCTGCACATTATGCTTTCTGACCACAGCCAGTATTTTGCTACAACTTGGCAGTTGTTGTAATTGTTGAATCAGGTTTAAGCCCACCAAACCCGTTGCTCCAATCACAATCGCTTGTTCTATATTTTGTGTCATTTTTATACAAACTTCCATGCAGATGGCTAATCTTACCTTTTCTTTAGAATTTTTATGTATCTTAAATATAGTCAAAGCATGTCAAGACTTGACTTCACTGCGTATATTAATCAAAATATGCCACTTGTTTACGGGCTGGTGATTGTTCTTCTGATGTGGTTTTCAGTTTGAATTTCAGCCCGCCCAGACCAATCTATTTCAAGGAGTGCACGAGTGGCAAACTCTGCTCAAGCTAAAAAACGTGCTCGTCAAAACGTTAAAGCACGCAAACACAACGCTAGCTTACGTTCTATGGTTCGTACTTACATCAAACGTACAGTAGCTGCTATCGCTGCTGGTGATTACGCAGTTGCTTCTGAAGCATACAAAACTGCTGTACCAGTAATCGACCGTATGGCTGATAAAGGCATCATCCATAAGAACAAAGCTGCTCGTCATAAGAGCCGTTTAAATGCACAAGTTAAAGCTTTAGCTAACTAATTTATGCATTAAAAAAAGCCCTTTTTAAAGGGCTTTTTTTGTATCTATTTTTTGAACCTTCTAACGCCTACACCTTTTCCAATACATCTGCGACTTAACAATACAGCTTAAAACTCAAATAAAATTTAGCAAGCGCTCTCTAGCCCCCACAAGAACATCTACTTACAAAAAAAGCCCCCTTTAGGGAGCTCGTTTTCATTTCATGTTAAATCATTTGCCAAATGAGCAGTGGTTTAATTCAAAGATTGAGTTTTCAGGTTTTTCACTAAAATACCAATATTTCTCGATGTTGCCCCAGCTAAAATCATACTTGTATTTTGGTTCAGCATTGTCCATCGTTGATTATTATTTCCAGAACAACTATATCGAATTGCAATTTGACGGTTATTTACCAAATTACCCGAGTTTAAATCTAAGCACTGTCCTGATTGTTTAATGGCAGACGTCGTGGCATCCATTGACCACACTTGTGCTGCATTATTCGCCACACAGTCAGTCAAGGTGACTTTAGCACTTCCTCCATTACCCGTTAGACACTGCCCCATAGCCGCTTTGCTATGGATACGACCTAAACTGTCATAAACCCATTGCTCGGTCTCATCAGCAGTACAAGCTGATGGGCCACTAATGTAAACATCGATTTTTTGGTTAGATGCCAGCTCTGTTTTCAAGCAATTCTTGTTATTTTTCAACAATCCACTTTGTGCAAGTGGGTCATCTTGTTGTAAACCTAGCTGCTTGATAAAAGCATTGAGTGCATCAATCGCAGCAGGTACATCTTTGGCCAAATCATCATAATAAACATTTACCCAACGATTTAAACGCACCCATCTAGTTTCTTGCTCTTCATAACGCTCAAGTACCTGCTGTGCAGCCAAACTCATCTCATTTTTATACGATTTATAAGACAGATAAAGCATTGAACCATTTGGTGACAAAACAATAATATTGTTCGCCGCTTGATTCAGTAGCTCTTGCTCAAGTAGGGGCAACTCTACATCGCGTAAGGCTTTATAACCCTGCGCTTTCCCAATCTTAACAGCAGGTGTAATAGCCGTAGTATATTGGGGAATCACTGTAGTCGATAATAATTTGGCAGCAGCATTGGCCTGCTTACAATATAAATCAACTTTTTGAGGGTGATCTGCAAGCGCTAAATTGACATGTAATTTATTGGCATTACTACCTAATCGTGTCGGAGCCAGTGCAATATTGGTTACTGTATTTGGATACTGTACATTTAACCAACATGCATCCTGATTTAACGCCGTATTTGCAGTGGGTAAATCATAGACATTGCCCCAGTTTGAACGTGCCGCAGGATAGAGTAGCCCAACCTTTGCAACAGGGTCATAGCCACCCAAAATGGTCACTACAGGCTCACCAAAAACACGTGGGCGTAAATAGTTTTGCTTTGGTTGATACCAAACAGGTGCAGCAGAATCTGGCATAGTCGGCTGAATCACCTCCATCCGCCGTGTGACTTCATTCCATTTTTTATAGCCCGTTGGTGAAGTCTTATCCCACACATAACGGTTAAAGTGCGGTTGAATTTTTAAATAAGTGCTATAGCCCGTATAGTGGGTATAACGTGAAACTGAGCTTGATGCATAACCACCAGACATTGCATCTCGGCTATGTGGATATAAAGCTAAGAAGTTTGCAATTCCTGTAGAGGCAGCCCATAAATCCTTATTATTCCAAGTCAAATTACCCCGCATCATATTGCGATAGGGAATATAACCCCAACCACTATCCGCATGATGTGAAGTCCAGAACTGGTTATCACCCTCCTGCCCAGGATAATGCCCCAGTCCATAGTGGTGTCCAATTTCATGACTAAACTCGTTGCCAACTGAATCATACAACGTCAGCATGCCGTTACCACCACTTAAACCATGGCTAATTTCGCCATTGGCATATTTTCCACGACTATGGTGTGCAACTACTGTTTGAGTTAATTGAGGCTGATTTTGACTTGCCATCGAAGCACTGGTAATGCCCCAGTTTGCTAGGTTAATGCCCACGCTAAATGTCGACTTACCCACGTTTTCACGCATGTCACCCTCATAAACCCCACCTTGGCTGGCACTTGCCGTATCGTAAATCGTCCCGTCTGCAATCATGACGCGATCCAACTGAATATCATCATATTTTGCAACGGTCATTTCAGCAGCTGGAATCGTTTGAAAGTAATCTGAACCTGCCCGAACAGGATCATTCAGCATATAGTGACCATTGAAAACAGGGGGAGCAGTTAACATGCCGATACGAATATTATTTAAGACCAACTCTCCCGGAGAGGCAAAATCAATTTTATCTTCCGCAATTTGCCCCTGACGTCCAAGAGAATCTTTGAGCTGAATACGCAAACCTGGACGTATTTCATCCCAATTGAGTTGAGCACTCCACGCACGCTTACTATATTGCACACGCGCACGCTCATCGGTATTGGTTTGATCAGACTGAGGAATCTGAGTTGGATCGTTAAATGTAACTGTGCGGAGCAACTGATTATTCATGTAAATATCAGCATTCAGACCATCAATTTTCCCCATGCTATCAGTTGGCGTAACTAACAATAGCGCTTCTTTTTCCATCGTCAGACGCGGCATTTTTTTACTTTCATTACCATTTGGATCAACCACATGACTCTGACCAAATTGCAGCATTGCTTCGAAGTTACCAGTTAAGTCATTTCGTATCATACGTGTTCTTGAGTTTGCATCGTAATCAAAATAACCCAATGTATTTCCATCAGCCACATCCTGTGTAGGTTCAGCATAGGTTTTCACTACAGACGTTGTAGAGTTTTCGGTTCCACTTTCTCCACCACACGCAGCTAACATCAGTGTTACAACGCAAAGACTTAGCTTGCAATACAAGAACTCATTCACACTTTTCACATCTTCCCCCCAAAATAGTCACAAATAAAAATTAAAAAACCATTAATAATTTATATAAATCAAAAGCTTAATTATTTAACACTATTTTCTATACATATTCAATTTACATAATTTGTCACTTCAGGACATATTTTTTATCGGTCTTGAAACTAATGCCCGAAAAATAAAAGTTCTGTGACAGGGCTTGAATTTATGAAAAATAATGATGAGTTATACATTTAAATTTGCACCAATATAGTGCCAATATTTGTCAATCAATAAAAAAAATATATTTCAATTAATTTTCTTTGTAAGCATGTAACTTATTTTAATTTTTAAATCCAAAATGATTAAAATTAAAATCCCATAAATAAATTATGGTATTCTGTTTTCTTATAATGAAACCACATAGAATGTTCTACTGGGGAATAGCATGATTAATAAATTTCTTCCAACACTTGAAAAATTCCAACTGACAGAACAACAATATATTGAGTATTTTCATGCCAAAGGTGAAAAAGACATACTCGCCAAAGTCATCTCAAATATGCGTGGAACCGCAGAAATTCAGGCTTCTCAGGGCGTTGATGCGTGGTTAGGCTATGGCGTCTATTTGCCTGCAATTGAACGTATTTTTGCACTACACCAAGGGGAAAGCGAAGCTGAGTTTTATGACCGTACTCAATATCCAGCCGATGTTGTCAATGCATATACCCTTTCGAATCATGAGATTGCCACACTCATTGCTGCAGATAAATACAATCGCATTCATCAGCACAGCGTAGCAGTGAATACCTCATTATGGCCTTTAAATGATGAAGGCCTAAGTATCGACTTGCTCGATTTTCCCAATCGACTCAAAGCAAAAATTTAAACTGATGCGATATAGCATTTAATAAGGTTGACGAATGATCGATCTATAAATCTCGTATATTCTTTTTTCGTTCAAACAACTGTATAAATGAAGAAACGAGATTTATAGCTGATTTTTATTAATAAACAAATCACTTACAGATTTTGAAATTCATGAATATTCAGTTCATTCATTTCTCCGCGCCAAATCCATTTCAATTTTGATTCCAAAAACACATCTCCCTCAAACCACACAAAAAGACCTTCCATCATTTTCGGCCAGTCTTCTTTGGTCACAATCGTGCGCCCTGAAATAACCGCCAAAATCGCAGCTAAAATCGTGTCATGACTGACCGCAAGGCTCAAACCATAAGGGTTGTTCGGATGCGTGTTATATATAAGCTCCAATACATCTACGACGCCATGAATCGGATGCTTCATACCGGGTAAGGCATTATTAACAAAGCTATTAATAAATCCTAGAGCACCTTGACGCTGAAAATAAGGCCCAGCTTGCTTAATATCCAAAACAAAACTGCCTGGCTCAACCAATAAACCTTGTTCGATAATTTCAATACGGTGGGTATTTGGCTCAAGGGTTTGTCCATCTGCCCCTTGAATCATTAGCGCAGCGGTATCAATACAACGTTGAATTGGGCTAGAAATACAGTGTTGTATCACTCGATCCGTATTATCGATCAGATAGGAACCCCATGCCTGTGCCAAATCGCGCCCTTGATGCGTCAACTGTAAATCATAGCCTGCAAGCCCCTGACCCGTAACAACTTCACGAATGGAATGACGTGTAAACAACGTCACTGGCGTTTTTGCATCTGGCAATAAATCGATTGCCTTCAACATACTAGGCGGGAGTAACTCTAAGGCCATAATCACTAGCAACTCAATAATTCAAAAAACACTATAGCACGCTCAGTTTTTAGCTCAAGCCGACGAAGGCATTAGTTCAAGTGCTTGTAATGCCAGTTTTTTCATATCGTTATTTCGATATGCAATAAAACCGCCATTCAGTAAACTCAATCTTTGGTTATATACGAATGGTCGTCCCTGAAAATCAACTAAACCACCACCTATCCGCTCCAATAAACACTGTCCAGCACTGGTATCCCACTCACTCGTTGGGTGAAAGCGCGGGTAAATATCGACTCGGTCTTCCAACACCATGCAGAACTTATATGCACTCCCTGCGCGATACTCTTGAATAGGCGTAAGTTTTTCTAACTGCTCTAAATATACTTGATACTGCGGCTTATTCTGACTACTTTGGCTTAAGCCGACTTGAACAGCACTGTGGTTTTCAACTGGAACATATTCAGACCATACGTCTTTTTCAATATTGTATTTTAAAGGCTGACCTTGTAGTGGACAGAAGTAAATTTGCTGTTCACAAGGAATAGCCAACACAGCAAAGGTTGTATGCTCACCCTCAATAAGACTGAGATTAATGGTGAATTCTGGACGTTGATGCAAAAATTCTTTGGTACCATCTAAAGGATCAAGCATCCAAAAAGACTGCCACTGCTGTCTATGCGCATGCTGCCCTTCTTCAGAAAGAACAGGCAAATGAGGAAAGGTATTGTTTAAAGCATCAGTAATAAATTGATTGACACGATAGTCCGCTTGCGTGACGGGTGAATGATCGGATTTTCGTTCAACTGTAAAATCACCACCTGCAACATAAGCTTGATACTCTGCTCGTAAAATCTCGCACGCTTGAGTCACAATCGGTACAAGTTGCAATATCAGTGCATCTTGAGGTGCAGTTGTGGGCTTAAACATGAGACCGCCTTTTTATTCATTAAGTTATAGATCGAGAAGTTCATCTATTGGGATAGCAGCATGCTGATCGCCTCGTATTCAACGGTATACTGTCACCTAAGAGTGAGAACACGCGAACAATTTTTCAACGCCGCCTTAAAATATTATACGCCTAAGACACTCAGGAAATATCACTCAATTCCAATTCTTCTTTTGACTTTGGGTTGAGTAGTCCAATCAACCTGACTTTAGCTTTACCCACACCTTAAATATTGAGACTAGAGAAAGTCACAAGCTGACCGTTTCTAATTTGTGCTTACGCTTAATTTCTTTTCAGCTTTATACATCCAAGTGATTACTTTAGGAAAAATCATCGCGCAAAAAAATCCCACGCATGGGAGCGTGGGATATAAAACAAGAAAAGCTACAGCGCTTTAATTTCGAGTTTAGTATAAACCTGTATTTAAAATACATCAATTAAAAAATGCGGTATACCTGCAGTTTTTTTAAATTACTTTACAGCTACTCATTTTTATCTGAGCACTTCACTTCTAATTGATACTCATCCTGCGTCACTTTGATCTTAATCTTTTGATACTTTCTTTTATTCGGATCCATAGCAGAGCTAGCGACTTCATGCAAAAACTTTCGATCATTCATAAGCTCGCTATATGCTTTATAACCAATCATAATCTTTTCAGGCTTTTTATTTTTGGAAATTAATTCTTTTAGAATATCATCTAGTTCATTTGCAGTAACAATTGACATATCGAAGCAACTCAAAATAAAAAAGATTATCCATGAACAATATGATCAAAAGATGTCAGAAATCATCTTTCTCACTATTTTCATTTCAATAGCAAAATGAAAGCCCGATCAGTATCAAAACAAATCGGGCTTTTTGTCTGTAATCACTTAGACCAGAAAGTTATTATAATAAAAAACCTGTTTACCTCTCTCCAAATAAACAGGCTTAACTGCACAAACATCATCTAATCATTATATTTTCATTGCTTTATGTCGCACACTTTACAGCCCAAATATTTCAAATAAATGAAACCTTAGGGTTTTTAACACAATTGAATACTTAATCATCATTACGTAAAAAGGTTAACTCATATTCATCATGCGTAATTTTAATCTTGGTATTGCGATAAGTCCGCTTATTTGGATCTAAAGATGAACTCATTACATTTTCTGCAAATTTTTTATTCGACATAAATTTTGCATAGAGCATATAACCAATACGGATTTTTTTAATGGCCTTTTTCTTACCTTTTGCTTCATATTTATCTAAGGTTTCATCTAAAAAATCTAAATTTAACTCACTCATCCATTCCTCTCTATTTTATTCTCATTCGCCACATCTTTTTTAACCGATTCTTGTGTAAATAACCAGCAAAACCACTTTATTTTTATTTTTGTCAAAAAACTTACTTTTATTGCATTATTGAGCTGGATACAACGAATCTTTCTCCGTCAGCTGAAGTGGTTTATATTTAGTTTCAAACATAAAAAATCACCCTCAGGTGGTGTTAATGGTATCGATGTAAAATGAACATTTGATGAAACAGATTAGATAGACATGAAAGCCGAATAGCTAAGTGGTACTGAAAAGCTGACAAAACCAATGATGCAGTCCGTTGTAATCCATGGCTGATTTAGGTCAGCAGCAACAGTAGCGGCTTTTGGAGAATAATGGCAGCTCTAAGCGTTCTCATCGAATATTTATAAAAGCGTTTCCTTCTTCATTAAAGTGAATCATTCCTAATGCTGAAATTTCAATATTGCAGTGGATCAATGTGCAGTTAACACATCTTATATGTTCTTACTTAAAAAATTGAGATCTCGTATTCTTCAATTTTTGACAATGGGCTATGCAAGCCCGTAATCTTATACAGCTATACGCTATAATTACGCCATATTTGCATAAAGCAAAACTGCTAAATCGGTTGCTAACTGTTTTCTATCGCGATTGCTGAACTTTGAAACATTGGAGATTTTTTGAGTGGAAAAGCCAATTATCATTTTTGATATGGACGGTACATTACTGGATCTTGCCTATGATGATTTTATTTGGAATCATCAGCTTCCTATCCGTTATGCTGAACAACACCAGTGCTCTTTAGAACAAAGTACTCAGGCCCTGTTTCAGTTTTATCAAACCCATAATCATACACTCAATTGGTATTCTACGCGCTTTTGGACAGCTAAAGTTGGCGTAGATACGCTCGCTTTGCAGCAGGAATTTAAGCATAAAGTTAGCCTACGTGAAGGCTGTCTTGAACTTCTCGACTATTTAAAAAGTAACGGCTACCCTTGCTGGCTTGCCACTAATGCGGACTGTGAGGGACTCAAGTTCAAACTCGAACACACGAAACTAGCCTCATATTTCGATGTCATTATTAGCAGCGAAACCCTCGGTCATGCCAAAGAGTTTACTGAGTTTTGGCAACATCTCCATGAACGCCATCCTTTTGCAGCCACACAGTGTTACTTTATCGATGACACTGAAAAAGTATTAAAAGGTGCTGAAAGTTATGGTATTCAAAACCTATTTACCATTGCTCAACCCTCATCACTAGGTCAAAGCAAGACATCCAGCCCTTATCCGATCTTAAATCAGCTCACCGATTTAATTCCTTATTTAGAGCAAGCTGAGGTCACTGCCAAATATGCGTAAATCCACTTTAGCGGAAGATGCTGTAGGCATGCGCATTGACAAATGGTTATGGGCAGCACGTTTTTTTAAAACGCGTTCCATTGCCAAAAATGCAATTGAGGGAGGCAAAGTTCACCACAATGGCGAACGTGTCAAAGTGTCGAGAGAAGTTCGGGTTGGAATGGAACTCACCATACAACAAGGTATTGACAAGAAAACCGTGGTGATCAAAGAACTCTCTGACGTGCGTGGCCCCGCTCCTGTTGCACAAAAATTATATGAAGAAACTGAAGTCAGTATTACACGACGGGAATTGATTGCAAGCCAAAGAAAGTTGCATAATCTAGCTCGACCTGATCATCGTCCAAGTAAAAAAGACCGACGCGATATCAGTAAGTTTAGACAAGAAAATGATCAACAATTTGACCAATATTGGTCTTATAATGATGATGAATGACATGCGTCATATTGTGTCGCACACGATCTGACTTTTATAGAAGATACAGACTAAATCTGTCACTATACTGAGCATATTCAGTAAATATCCGTGACATCGTTTTGAGGTTGTAAGATGGATGATAATAAAAGCAAGGCGCTCAATGCTGCGCTAAGCCAAATTGAAAAGCAGTTTGGTAAAAACACAGTAATGCGTCTTGGCGATAACACCGTACAAGCTGTTGAAGCGGTATCAACGGGTTCTTTGACACTTGATATTGCACTAGGCATTGGCGGCTTACCAAAGGGTCGTATCGTTGAGATTTATGGTCCTGAATCTTCAGGTAAAACAACCATGACTTTACAAGCGATTGCCGAATGTCAAAAAGCAGGTGGTACATGTGCATTTATCGATGCAGAACACGCTTTAGACCCACAGTATGCGCGTAAACTTGGCGTAGATATTGACAATCTCTTGGTTTCTCAGCCTGACCATGGTGAACAAGCACTTGAAATTGCAGACATGCTAGTTCGCTCTGGTGCCATTGACCTCATTGTTGTCGATTCTGTTGCAGCATTGACACCACGTGCTGAAATTGAAGGTGAAATGGGCGACTCACACATGGGCCTCCAAGCACGTTTAATGAGCCAAGCATTACGTAAAATTACAGGTAATGCAAAACGTTCAAACTGTATGGTGATTTTCATTAACCAAATTCGTATGAAAATTGGTGTAATGTTTGGTAGCCCTGAAACCACGACTGGTGGTAATGCGTTGAAATTCTATGCGTCTGTGCGTTTAGACATTCGCCGTGTAGGTCAGGTCAAAGAAGGCGATGAAATCGTTGGTTCTGAAACCAAAGTGAAAGTTGTCAAAAACAAAATGGCACCTCCATTCCGCGAAGCGCTCTTCCAAATCCTATATGGTAAAGGTGTCAACCATTTGGGCGAACTTGTAGACTTGGCTGTTCAACAAGAAATCGTACAAAAAGCAGGTGCTTGGTATTCATACCAAGGTGATAAAATCGGCCAAGGTAAAAACAATGTGATCCGTCACCTTGAAGAAAACCCTCAGTTGGCTGAAACCATTGAGAAAATCATTCGAGAAAAACTACTGACGACTGCAAACGCTGCGCCTGTAGAAGAGAATGAAGAAGAGCCAGACTTTTTAGATGCTTAATTAAAAGTATCGAAAAAGATTAAATGTTATTACACGACATTTAGGCTTACACTAAGAACGCCCCACGGGGCGTTTTGTTTATTCAGATCTACTTCATACCCAATTATGCCTAATTCAAAATTTCCCAAACTCCTTGACTACGATGCTCTCAAACAACAATTTGGCGAGGAAGAATCCCCTGCTACTCAATACTGCCACACGCAGGTAACACAAGAAACTGATGATGCTTTAGATTTTGATGAAGAGAATCAGCCCAAACCCACAGGTTTAACAGGTTCCCGTCTACGCTCTTATGCCTTTGCTGTATTAACACGTAAGGAATATTCAAAAGCAGAATTGATTGAAAAACTGGCTACATGGGCGATGCACCGTGAAGAAGTGATTACACTGGTTGAAGAGCTTTCAGCACAAAACTATCAGAGTGATCAACGCGTAGCTGAGATCATGCTATCGAGCCAAAAGCGTAAAGGCAAAGGCCCTAATCGCATTAAAATGGCGCTAAAAACCAAAAAGATTGACACTGGTTTAATTTTAGAAGAATTGAAAGAAACGGATTGGGTCGAACAAGCCTATCAACTCAAAGTTAGAAAGTATGGAACTGAGGTCGCAACAGATCCAAAACTAAAAGCCAAACAAATCCGTTTTTTAATGTACCGTGGCTTTGAAATGGACGCGATTATGAAAGCGATTAATCGCAGGGTTGATGACTAATCACCATTCGCTCTTGACCAAGCTATACCCAAATCACCTTTATAAATATTGATCTTATATTCACACCCAACATTAACTACATGTAATCGTTAATGAATTATAAAATTATAGCACTCTTAAATAAGTATAAATCAAACCAAACTCAGAAAAGCTTAAATATATACAAGACGTGTAAGATAAAAAATAATGCAATGATTTCTAATGCTTGAAATACATCACGCCCAAAAGAAAAAATACACATGGTAGAGAGCAAAAAGAGGTGAGGAATAGAGTAAATGAATTTTAAAATAAAAGTTAAGGGTAAAGATAATAGGAAATATTACAAATGTAATAACAGTCAATGGACAAGATATTTTAAATTTGATCTACATACAATATATTTGTATATTGATTATTATATTTTTAATAAATGAATATGGTGGCAACCCTACCAGCAAGCCTTCGGCACATCATATTTCTACTACCGTTGCTACCTTCCGGTCCTGGCGGGGTTCGTAGAATACAATTGCGAAGTAACCAGCAGGGCTACCATTGCAAGAACAGAGTATAGAGATTTTTCCCTAAGTTGCAAGCCTATAAACGACTTTTCAATAAGCATTTCATTCAATTGACTATTTATAAAACAAACTCAAGAAAAATCGCTCAATTATTGGTAACGACTAGGCTACATTCATTTACCTAAATATACGACAACAATGTAAAAGCTTATTGCAATTCATAACGTTGCCGTTTTTAATGGGGTAAATGAATTTTGTTTGATGTATCCCCCATCAAAGCCTTATAACACGGATATTTTATGATGCTAAAGAAGCATAGCCTATGTGCCCTCACCCTACTTTGCACAATGCCTGTTTTCGCCAATATTCCAATTGAATCTCGCGGCTTAAGCCAAGCAACGAACAATAGTGTCAATCCAACCAGCGTCGCAGTAGACACAGGTGCGAGTGCAACAGCAACCAATATTAATTGGCAAATCATGCAAAAGAACCAGCAATTAGAAAATGATTTGCGTAGCTTACGCGGCAAACTTGAAGAACAAGACAATGAGATCGCTCAACTCAAACATGAGTTGGAAAACCGTTACGCTGACCTAGATCAACGCTTAGAGTTACTTCAGCAAAAAGTAGACCCTGAAGCGAGTACCACAATGGAGGATAACCAACAGGATACTCCTCCCAGTAACACCACAATCACCAACGCCAGCAGTAGCACAACCACGGTAGCAGTAAACAAAGCACCTGTAGTGGTCAGTACGCAAAACACATCAGAGCCATCTGAGCTAGAAAAAGCCGCGTATACTGTCGCATTGGATGCCTATAAGCAAGGTGGTGCGAAGAAAGCGATTGCACCCATGCAAAATTTTATTAAAAACAACCCCAACAGTGTTTACATCAGCAATGCATATTTCTGGTTAGCGGAATTTAATTTAGCGATTGAACCTACCAACTATGCAGAAGCGAAAAAGAACTACGGGATTGTGGCAAACCAATACCCAAACTCTTCGCGTGCGCCTCGAGCCGTCTATCAACTCTATAATATTGCAAAAGAAGTGGATAAAAATACGGCTCAGGCCAATCAATACAAAGCCAAACTCCTTAAACAATATCCTAAGTCTGAAGAGGCCTCTTTCTTTAAAAAATAATTTTTCTATAGATATAAAAAAAGACACGCGAAGTGTCTTTTTTTATCTTTGGAATAAGCTTAACGCACAATGCCACGCTCTGACTGTTCTAACGAGTCAATCAGCAGCTGTGCCTCAGCGACTTCAGGCAAAATTTCTGCACGGATACGTTCTAAAGCCTGCTCTGTCGTTAAACCTTCTTTATAGATCAGTTTAAATGCAGTACGTAAACCTTGAATCACATTTTTAGACCAACCTTTACGACGCATGCCTTCAACATTCATCGCAAAAGCATGTGCAGGATTACCAGAAACCATCACATAAGCAGGGACATCTTTTACAATCAATGATGCACCACCAATCATGCTATAAGAGTCAATTTTACAGAATTGGTGTATACCCGAGTTACCGCCGACAATCACATAGTCACCTACATGAACATGGCCAGCCACGCCGACATTGTTTGCAAAAATATTATGATCACCGACCACACAGTCGTGTGCAATATGCGTATTCACCATTAAAAGATTATGGCTACCAATCTTGGTTATACCGTGATCCTGAACCGTACCACGGTGTAAACTACAATGCTCACGAATTTTATTATGGTCACCAATTTCTAACCAGGTTTCTTCACCTGCATATTTTAGATCTTGGCAGACCTCACCCACGCTTGCGAATTGGAAAATTTCATTTTGTTCTCCAATACGCGTATAACCACCGACCACCACATGCGAATGTAACTGCGTACCTGCACCAATAGTGACATTTGGACCAATAATACAATACGGTCCAATCTTTGCATCTGCTGCAATCACGGCAGATGCATCGATGATTGCTGTTGGGTGAATAAATTCGTTATTGCTCATGATTGCTCTATTTTCTGATGCGAAACCATAATTTCCGCAGATGCTGCTACTACACCGTCAACGGTGGCAATACAATTATATTTGTAAATACCACGTTTCTGCATGACCAATTCTGATTTTAACACTAATTGGTCGCCTGCAACGACTTGCTTTTTAAAGCGAACTTTCTCTGCACCTGCGAACAAGAACAAAGAACCTTCACTTGGTTTCTCATTGTTCATGATGAAACCAAGAATACCTGAAACTTGCGCTAATGCTTCGACAATCAAAACACCAGGCATAATTGGATAATTAGGGAAATGGCCTTGAAGGAACTCTTCATTAATAGACACATTTTTATACGCCACAATTCCATTTTCAGTCACATCAACAACACGATCGACCAATAAAAAAGGATAGCGGTGTGGTAAGTACTCACGAATAGTTTGAATCGTCATTGGCAATTCAGGTTTCGTGAAACTAGTAGAATTCGACTCAGTCATCATATTTCTATTTACGCAATTTAATTGTTGATTCAAGGGACTCGATTTGAGCCTGCATATGATCAAGTTTTTTTACCAATTGGGTCAATGGCACATCTGCTAATTGTCTTAAACGAACAACGGTGCGTTTCCACTTTTGATTTTCAAACAGTCCAATTCCTGAAGAATATGTTCCAGCCACAGAAATATTATTTGTGACCATTGACATTCCAGTTAAAGTGACATTATCAACAATATTTAGGTGTCCTGCAATTGCAGACCCGCCACCTACGATGCAATTTTTGCCAATGGTTGTACTACCCGCAATTGCGGTATTGGCAGCAAAAGCAGAATTGGCACCAATTTTAGCGTTATGGGCGATTTGCACAAGGTTATCAATAATGACACCATCTTCCAAAATTGTGTCATCCAATGCACCGCGATCAATACTACAATTTGAACCAATCCGTACATCATTACCGATGATGACCGAACCCAATTGAGCAATTCGATGCCATTTCCCTTGATAAGGGGCAAAACCAAAACCTTCACTACCAATCACAGTATTGGCATGAATACGAACACGATCGCCAATTTTGCATGACATCAAATTTACATGTGATTCAATTAAACCACCGCGGCCAATTTCAACACCATCATGTATGCTGACATGGGAATGGATAATCGTATCATCGCCAACAACGCAATTTTCACCAATGACTACATAATGACCAATATAAGCAGTATCTGAGATGATTGCAGAAGGATGTATCTGTGCAGTGCTTTCAATGCCCTGCTCAGTGTGTTTAACCTCAAAAGCATGGGTCAAAATCGCAAAGGCCAAATAAGGATTGGCAACAACAATAAAGTTTTGATGTTCAACCAAGAGATCTTTCAGATCAGCTGTAACAATGAATGCACCAGCTTTAGACTGCAGTGCTTGCTCTAAATACTTTTCACCATTTACAAATGCAAGATGTCTAGATTCTGCCGAATCTAGACTTGCTAATCCCTTAAGGATTAAATCAGCTTGACCTACACACTCACCTTGGACTAAACGAGCAAGATCTTCTAAGCGGTACTGTTGAGGATTCATTGATTACTTAATTGCGTTAACCTTTTGAATCATTTTATCAGTTAAATCATACTTAGCGTCATAGGCAAGTGCTGAGTTTTTATTCAAAACAACATCTAATTGATTTTCTTTACGCAATTGTTCAGCAACTTGCTTTACACGACCATCAAATACAGTACGTACTTGCTGAATAGAGCTTTGCACACTGCTTTGCATGGTTTGTTGTAAAGTATTGAACTCATTCATTTTGGTTTGGTACTGAGTCACCATTTTTTGCTTATCCGCAGCGCTCAGCTTATCACCTGTTTGTAAACGCTGTTGTAAGTCTTGAACCTCTTTACTGAGTTGATCAAGCTTGGTGCTTTGCGGTTGAATTTTTTGTTGAAAACTCGAATTTTGTTGTTTTAAATAGGTGCTATTTTCAACAACACGCTCAAGATCCACCACACCATAGCCAGCAGCATTCACCACTGTAGAAGTTAATGCTGTAAGTGTTAAAGCTGTAAGAAGTTTTTTCATATTTATATCTTTCATGTAGAGAAAAGGTCGACCTTAGAAGGTACGACCGATTTCAAATTGAATGTTCTTTGTCTCGTCGCCTTCTTTATCATTCAATGGATATGCATAGCTGAGAGACAATGGACCAATCATCGTAATCCAAGTAAAGCCTACACCCACGCTATAGCGCATGTTATCAAGCTCGAAACCGAAGTTGTCTTTACAGTATTGCTTCGCATCCACACCAGCATCAGTTTTACTTCCAGTCATATATAATTGACCAGATGGAACATCACACTGTGTATCAAACACTTGCGCACCTTCAGCAAAGATAACTGGGCGAACTTGACGTGTCCAATCTCCTTTAAATGGTAAAGGCAAAGCCAATTCTGTACCAAATTGGATCAATGCGTTACCACCCACTTCCTCATAGTCATTATCTTTAGATCTTGATTCACTATAAGTTACGCCTGGGTATTTCGGACCTAAGGTACTGTTATCATAACCACGTACCGAACCAAAACCACCTGCATAGAAGTTTTTATAGAATGGTAAATCATTACCATAACCCAACTTACCATAGCCACGTAACACAAAATCTTTCGCAAGCGGGAAGTACGCCTGAGCATCATAAGTCAGCTTTTGATATTCAACATCACTGCCTGGTAAAGCAATTTCACCATTAATACGATGCGACATACCAGATGTCGGGAACACCGGACGGTTTAAGGTATTATATGACCAACCTAAGTTTAAGTTATAGGTTAAGAAGTCACCGGTAAACTCAGAACCATAAGGAGCAGATGTCTGACCATCTGGGCAAACATAAACGCCTTCCGAATCAGGAACTAAATCCACCATACAATAAGTCGATGTACTTTTTGTCTTACCGCCATGCGCCAACAAGTAATCACGTACATAGGTCGATACATACGGACCTGTAGTCACTTCAGTTTGGTCAATGTTTAAACCTGCACTGATGCTTTGGTTTTCATCAATTGGATAACCGAAATTGATACCACCACCAAAACTATCCGTCACATAGTTGTTGACGTTATAGTCTTCATCCAACTTGGTTTTACGGTAGTACATGTTATAACCACGACGTACACCATCAATCGTAAAGTACGGATCAGTCACACTTAGGTTGTAGTAATCTTGTGTTTCTGAGCGTGATAAATCAATGGCAACAGAGTTACCTGTACCCATGAAATTAGTTTGACTTAGACCCGCTTGGAAGGTTATACCGCCGCTTTGCGAGAAACCAACTGCTAAAGTACTGGTACCTGAGTGCTGCTCTTCAACATTAATGTTTAAATCAACCTGATCGGCTGTGTTCGGAACACGTGCCGGCTTGATATCTACAGTCTTAAAGAAGCCTGTACGCTCTAAACGAACTTTAGATAAATCAATTTTCTCATTACTTGCAAGTGCACCTTCCATTTGGCGCATTTCACGACGTAATACTTCATCCGCAGTTTTCGTGTTGCCGGTAAAGTTAATACGACGCACAGTCACTTGCTGACCTGGATTCACGTAATAATTTAAATCCACCAGATGAGTTTCTTTATCAATCTGAGGCACGACGTTCACTTCTGCATAGTAATAACCCGCATTACCGTATTTACGTAGAAGCAACTGTTTAACCGCATTCACTTTTTCTTGTGAATAGATATCGCCATCTTTATAAATTTGTAAAGCTTTCAGCTCTGCTGGCGTGTATAAAGCATCGCCCAAAAATTTGGTTTCGCCAAATTTAAATTGTTCGCCTTCATCTACTGAAACTTCAACAAAAATATTCTTTTTATCTTCACTTAAATTTAAGCTTGAGTGATTGATATTAAAGTTGATATAGCCTTTGTTTAAATAAAGCGCACGTAAAGACTCTAAGCTTGCAGCCATCTTTTCACGTGCATAACGGTCATTACGTGAAATAATGGACGTCCAACCACTTTCTTTTACCGCAAACGCTTGTTCAATTTCGCTTTCTTTAAATACGGTATTACCAATAATATTGATATCTACAACTTTTGCAGCCTTACCTTCAACAAACTCAATAGTAAGGTCTACACGGTTGTTCGGCTTCGCTGTTGTCACAACTTTTACATCAGCATCATAACGACCTTGCTGCATGTACTGCTGTTCAAGCTCAGACTCAACCGTTTGTAGCGCTGATTTTTTCAGCACTTCACCTTCGGTGATTCCCATCTTCTTCAAGCCTTCTTCTAAAGCCTCTTTAGGAATGAGTTTATTACCTTTAAATTCAACTTTAGAAATTAGTGGGCGTTCGACAACTTTGAAAACCAGCGTATCACCCTGCTTTTCTGTTTTAATGTCATCAAACAAACCTGTTGCATATAAACTACGAATGGCATTGGCAAGTGCTGCATCGCTCACACGATCCCCACTATTCAACGGAATCATTCCATAGACATTTGCTGGCGTTAAACGAACAAGTCCATCAACCTTAATATCACGTACTATATAATCTTCTGCTGCATATACTTGTTGTACTGTTGCCATAGCACTGATGAGCGCCAAAGGCATAAATAAATGTGTGTGCTGCATGCCAGTTTTTTCCGATGTAAAATTTAATTCCGTATCTACGCTTTTTTACAAACGCATAAAATCATTGAATAGTGCCAAAAGCATCATACTTCCGAGCAATACCATACCAATTTTTAAACCAACCAATTGTATTTGTTCAGAAACAGGTTTACCACGTATTAGTTCTATAAAATAATAGACCAAATGTCCACCATCAAGCATAGGAATAGGCAATAAATTTAATATCCCTAAACTTACACTCATCAGTGCCATAAATGAGATAAAAGTTTGCCAACCCATTTCCGCACTTTGTCCTGCGACTTTGGCAATCGTGATAGGTCCTGATAGGTTGTCTAGACCAATCAAACCGCGCACCATTTTCACAATCGAGTTCAAAATCATACTCGACAGTTGACCGGTTTTATCCACCGCCATCATGAAGGCTTCGGCAGGATTATATTGTATCGTTTGTTTATATTCTGTAGGAATACTGATTTTCCCAGGGTCACTTTGTACACCTAAGACACCAGAAACCTTGCCCATATTGTCGCGTTTACCTTGTGGCATCACTTCAAGTTGTACCAATTGATTTTGGCGAAGCACATCAATTTTTAACAATTTCTCAGGTGAAGCTTGAACCACTTGTACCACATCAAACCAATCATTCATCTTGATGCCATCAATCGCGACAATTTTGTCACCTTGTTGCATACCCTGACGAATGGCTGCGCCATCTTCGCTCAACTTAGTCACGACCGCAGGAATTTTAGGTCGATAAGGCGTAAAACCCAGAACATCAAGCGGAGACTGTGTTTGATCTTTCAAGAAGTTTTGAATAGGCAAACTAAATGTCTTAACTTGTCCCGCACGTTCGGCCTGAATTTGGATTGATCCCGTTTCACCTACACGATCAACCAAGGCAAAATTCAACTTTTCCCAAGTGGGTGTCATTAAGCCATCAACAGCGGTAATTTTATCGCCCACTTGCATTTGAACTTGTGCTGCAGGTGTATTAGATAGCACTTTACCCACACGTGTATTCAATTGCTCTTGTGCAGGTAAAAATAAAATCCAAAACAGTAAAATAGCGAATGCCAAGTTAATCAATGGACCAGCCGCAACAATTGCGATACGCTTCCAAGGTGACTGACGATTAAATGCTTTGGGCGCATCCTCTTCAGCAACATCACCTTCACGCTCATCCAGCATTTTGACATAACCACCCAAGGGCAATGCCGAAAGCTGATATTGAATACCTGACTTTTTAGAGGTCCACTTTAAAACCGTTGGTCCAAAACCAATGGAATAAACTAAAACTTTTACGCCCAATTTACGCGCAACAAAATAGTGCCCAAACTCATGTATTGCAATAAGTGGGCCTAAAAGCAAAATTGCCGCAACAATCATAAACAAGGCGCTCATGCTTAAATTCCTATATTCACCACATATTGCTGAGCAACATGACGTGCGTTTTGATCGGCTTCTAAAATAACATCAAGTTGTGTTGCTGCTTGATGTGAGATGGTATTCAAAGTGTGTTCAACAATAGCAGGAATATCCATAAACCCCACCTGTTGATTTAAAAATGCAGCAACAGCAATTTCATTGGCTGCATTTAAAATCGCTGGGGCTGTGCCCCCAGTTTTCATCGCTTGACGTGCCAAGCTTAATGCTGGGAATCGATGTGTATCAGGCGCTTGAAAATCCAACTGATGATTTTTAAATAAATCTAAAGCTGGAACATGGGTTTGAATACGCTCAGGCCATGCCAATGCATGTGCAATCGGCGTACACATATCAGGATTTCCCATTTGCGCCAATGTTGAACCATCCACATATTGCACCATGGAATGAATAATACTCTGCGGATGCACAACTACTGTAACAAAATGTTCTTCGATTGAAAAAAGATGACAAGCTTCAATTAGTTCTAACCCTTTGTTCATGAGGGTCGCCGAATCAACCGAAATTTTCTGCCCCATGGACCAATTAGGATGTTTACACGCCTGCGCAGGCGTTACATTGTGTAATTCATCTAAACTATGTTTTAGAAATGGCCCGCCTGATGCAGTCAGAAGAATACCAGAGACTCCGAGTTTCGGCTGTCCGTGACGCTCAGCTTGTAAATAGGTCGGCGGCAAGCATTGGAAGATTGCATTATGCTCAGAGTCCACAGGAAGTAAAAGAGCCTGATGATCATGAGCAGCCTGCATCATGATGTCACCCGACATCACTAGTGCTTCTTTATTTGCCAAAAGGACACGCTTTCCTGCTTTTACCGCTGCTAGCGTCGGCATTAAACCTGCCGCACCCACAATCGCCGCCATCACCACATCCACTTCTGGATGTTCAGCAACTGCGATGAGACCCGCCTCATCCGCCAAAATTTCAATGCTTTGCAAATTGGCTGCGACAAGTAGTTGGCGTAGTTCATCTACTTTTGCTTGAGGTACAACTGCAATTTGCGGTTGAAACTGCTGACAAATATCAACAAGCTCTTGCATCCGACTATGTGCCGTAACAGCAAACACACGATAGCGTTCAGCATGTTGATGCAATATTTTTAAGGTGCTCTGCCCAATCGAACCTGTAACACCTAAAATACAAACAGATTGAGACATTTACAAATCTACGCCAATAAGTTTTAACACATATACACCCGCAGCAAAGATAGGTGCAGCAGCCAGTAACGAGTCAATACGATCCAATACCCCACCATGCCCCGGCAAAATACGACCTGAGTCTTTAATTCCAGCACGACGTTTAATCATAGATTCAAACAAATCACCTAAAACTGAGCTAAATACAGTCACTACAGATAAAATAAGAAATAATAAATGCTGTGCGTACGTTAAGTCTAAATAGAGGATTTCAACAGCAACCACGATGATCATGGCCGTAATCACACCACCATAGAGACCTTCCAATGATTTATTTGGACTCACTTCAGGTGCAAGTTTACGCTTACCCAGTTTACGCCCAACAAAATATGCCCCGCTGTCAGCACCCCAAACCAATAAAAACAGGTACATCAGCCACCACGGAGACATCTTCCAGAGTGCAAAAATAGCGGTCACAGCTGAAGATATCAGAACAATCCCAACCACCTTAAGGGTTGAATTATACCAAGCATCATAATTTGGATAGGATTTAACCCAATACAGGCTGAGCAGCCAACATAAGATAGAGGCAGCCCAAAGTAGAAGCGCAATATCGTTAAAGTATAAAGCAAGTGTAGCAAGGCCAGCACTTAGTAAACCAAAACCCCACGCTAGAGGTTTATTAACATTTTTTGTTGTACGGGGCATGAGTTTAAACCACTCATAGCCTGCAACCCCTGCCGCAATAATCATCAGCACAAACATTGGATAGTGTGACTGGGTTGCAAACATACAACTCAGTACAACGGCCACCAAAACCAATGCGGTTATAATCCGCTCTAACATTTATTAGTTCTCAATTTTATCTTGTAGAATTTGTTCCGTCGTTTTCCCGAAACGACGTTCACGCCCACCAAATACAGCCAAGGCGTCATCAAACTCTTCTACACTGAACTCTGGCCAAAGAGTTGGAGTGAAGTAAAGCTCTGCATAAGCTGCTTGCCACAACATAAAGTTCGATAAACGAAAATCCCCACCTGTACGAATCAATAGATCCACAGCCGGTAAATCACTCAAACTTACGTATTGGCCAAAAATATGTTCATCAATTTGCTCAGGATCTAACGCTTGAGATTGAACAGCAAGCGCAATCTGCTTAGCCGCATGCGCCATATCCCACATCCCACCGTAACTAATTGCGATGGTCAAAGTCATCTTGTCGAAATTAGCAGTGTCTTGTTCGGCATGCAACATTAAGTCACGCAATTGCGGAGATAATTTAGAACGATCACCAATAAAACGTAAAGACATTTGATATTGATGCATACGAGGCAACTGTTCATGAATCGTGTCTTCCAACAGTTTCATGAGCAAATCAACTTCAGCTTGAGGGCGCTTCCAATTTTCACTCGAAAAAGCAAAAACGGTTAATGCTTGAATATTTCTTTTTCGACAATGCTCTACAATCGGGTCCAGGACATTTTTTCCTTCACGGTGACCATCGCCCTTTTGCATTGCATTTTTTTTGGCAAAACGATTGTTGCCATCCATGATGATGGCAACATGTTTTGGAAGAGTAAGCTTATCTTCTGAATCGGTCATTATACAAATTAGACCTTCAACAGCTCAGCTTCTTTATTCGCAAGACGTTTGTCGATTTCAGCAACAAACTTATCTGTGATTTTTTGAATATCATCAGATGCACGACGTTCATCATCTTCAGAAATTTCTTTTTCTTTCAACAATGCTTTGATGTCGCCCAGTACATCACGGCGAATATTACGTACTGCAACTTTTGCATTTTCAGCTTCGTTACGCGCAACTTTTTGCATGTCACGACGTGTTTCTTCCGTCAATGCAGCCATTGGAACACGAATCGCATCAGCCGTAATCGGGTTTAAACCCAAATCTGATTCACGAATCGCTTTATCAATTGCTGCAACCATCGTGCGCTCAAATGGCTGAATCAACAAGGTACGCGAGTCTTCAACACCCACGTTTGCCACTTGGTTTAATGGCACATCTGAGCCATAGTAAGGAACCATTACCCCGTTTAAGATAGATGGATGCGCACGTCCTGTACGAACCTTGGCAAAACCGTGTTCTAACGAGTCAAGTGACTTGTTCATACGGTCTTCTGCGTCTTTTTTAAGATCGTTAATCATGTGATCTTCCTTACTTAATTCGAAAAGATATAAATTCTAAAATAGCGTGTAGTATAAAGAGCTTTCGAGGTCACGTACATTAGTTCGTTACGTGAGTACCCTCTTTTTCACCCATAACCACTGAAAGCAATGAACCTGCTTTATTCATGTCAAAGACTTGAAGCGGCACATTATGGTCACGACACAAACAAATCGCTGTTAAATCCATCACACCCAATTTTTCATCTAACACTTGATCAAAGGTTAAAGTGTCATATTTAACGGCATCATCATATTTGCTTGGGTCTTTGTTGTAGACACCATCAACTTTCGTTGCTTTTAGGATCAGGTTGGCTTCAATCTCGATACCACGTAAGCATGCTGCTGTATCTGTGGTAAAGAACGGGTTACCTGTACCTGCGACAAACACACAAACTTCACCTTGTGTTAGGTGACGAATCGCATCACGGCTTGAGTATGATTCAACCACAGCACCAATTGGCAATGCAGACATCAAACGGGTTTTGATATTACGGCGTACTAAAGCATCACGTAATGCCAAGCCATTCATCACGGTTGCAAGCATACCCATTTGGTCACCCGTTACGCGACCAACCAAACCATCTTTTTGCAATTGACTACCGCGATATAAGTTACCACCACCCACAACAATCCCGACTTGCACACCCAAACCTACTAAGTGCGCAATTGCCAAAGACATTTGATCAAGTACTTGAGCATCAATACCCATATCTTTATTTCCAGCCAACGCTTCGCCAGAAAGTTTCAGTAAGATGCGTTCAAAACGTGGTTTTTTAGAATCCAACATCGCAATAACTCCAATATCTAAATTTTAAAATTTTATTTGTGTCTTAATTCGATTTAATCGAAATCAATTGTGCATACAGATCATATTCATCTGCATCGGTAATTTCGACTTCTAACAAATCGCCTGATTTAATCTGGCTTTTATCAATATCTTCCACAAAGACATTGCCATCAATTTCAGGAGCATCTGCGTATGAGCGTGCAATCGCAACTGGGAATTCTTCATCCAACTCATCGACCAGCACCGTCATTTTCTGACCAACACGCTTTTGAAGTTTGGCAGCAGAAATCGCCTGTTGCACTTCCATAAAGCGTTCATAACGCTGTTGCTTAATCTCTTCAGGCACGTGATCTGGCAAGTCGTTTGCTGTCGCACCCTCAACAGGTGAATAGGTGAAGCAGCCTACGCGATCAAGTTGTGCTTCTTTTAACCACTCAAGTAAGATTTCAAAATCTTCTTCAGTTTCGCCAGGGAAACCCACAACGAAGGTTGAACGAATCACCAAGTCAGGACATTTTTCACGCCACAGCTTTAAACGCTCAAGTGTATTTTCACTATGCGCAGGTCGTTTCATTAGTTTTAAAACTTTTGGGCTGGCATGTTGGAATGGAATATCCAAATAAGGCAAAATTTTACCTTGTGCCATCAAGTCAATCACTGCATCCACATGTGGATATGGATAGACATAGTGCAAACGCACCCAAATACCCAGTTGACCTAAGGCCTCACACATGTCATAGAACTTCGTCTTAACAGGTTGACCATTCCAAAAGTCTAATTTGTATTTGGTATCGAGGCCGTAAGCAGAAGTATCTTGGGAGATAACGAGTACTTCTTTTACACCGGCACGTTTAAGCGCAGCCGCTTCTTCTAAAACAGAACCGACTGGGCGAGACACTAAGTCACCACGCATACTTGGAATAATGCAGAAGGTACAACGATGGTTGCACCCTTCTGAGATTTTTAAGTACGCATAATGCTTCGGCGTTAAACGAATCCCTTGTTCTGGAACAAGGTCAATAAATGGGTTGTGTTTTGGTGGCTCAGGCACGTATTGGTGCACAGCTTCCATCACTTCTTGATATGCAGCCGCCCCTGTCACTTTTAAGACATTTGGGTGCATTTGGCGAATTTTGTCTTCGTCTTTACCTAGGCAGCCCGTAACGATTACACGACCGTTCGCACTCATGGCTTCGCCAATGGCATCTAAAGACTCTTGCACTGCAGATTCAATAAAACCACAGGTATTTACAACAACTAAATCCGCACCATCATAATCTGATGCTACATCATAACCTTCAGTCTTCAACTGAGTTAAAATTCGTTCGGAATCAACCAATGCCTTAGGACAACCTAAAGAAACAAAACCGACTTTGGGGGATTTCATGAATCTGCGCTCCACTAGAATGCGCGTATTGTATGTCTTTTCTGTTTATAAAAACAGATCGATTCCACACTCTTTGTTTAATGCACCAAAATAAAACCAACACTGTAGTAGAATTAACATAACGCACCATTTTAAGTCACTTTCGGTTTACTTGATTTTTAGAATCCGCTATATCTTTAGCTAATCGTTCATTTACAGCGCATTCCGCAAAAAAAGTGTGCTCATTTCACTATACAAAATCAAAGTTGGCGTGCATTTTGCTTTATTTGCATCAATTCAGTCCGCTATTTGGAACGGTTAATGCTTTATCAAGATGCCATTGCGCTATTTTAATACAGGATACATTCGCTAATGGATCACCCTATTTCTATCGACTATCGCCTTTTAGTGGACAATTTGACCACTGCGATTTTATTGGTCGACAGTAAATTAAATATTTTTTACTTAAATTCCTCTTGCGAAGCATTATTTGATATCAGTCTTTTACGTGCCTCTGGCCAACCTGCGCTTAATTTACTCCATGCACCCAATGATGAGTTCAATACAGAAGAAGCACTTCTCAATACTTTAAACTCGGGACAACACTACACCCGTCGTGAAGCCATTATAAAGGTCAACTTTAAAGATATTCATGTTGACTATACCGTGTCACAGCTGAATTCAAATAAACCCTATCACCCTTTGCTTTTAATTGAGATCAATCCAATTGATCGGATGCTTAAAATTTCCAAGGAAGAAAATTTCCTACAACAACATCAGGTCGCACGCCAACTCATTCGTGGTGTTGCACATGAAATTAAAAATCCGTTGGGCGGAATTCGCGGCGCTACACAACTGTTAGCGCGTAGCCTCAATGATCCGCAATATAGCGAGTTCACCGACATTATTATTAGTGAAGTTGATCGCTTACGTAATTTAGCAGACACCATGCTTGGTTCTCGTCAGCTCCCCAGTTATGAATTGGTCAATGTACATGAGCCTTTAGAGCGCGTTCGCTCACTCATAACCAACCAAACCAAAAAGAAAATTAAGATCACCCGTGATTATGATTTGTCATTACCTGAAGTCATGGCCGATCGTGATCAGTTGATACAAGTCATGTTGAACATTAGCGTCAATGCAGTGCAAGCCATGACTGAAAATAAAGAGTTCTTTGTCGACCACCAACCTGAACTAATGTTACGCACCCGTATTCAACGTTTAGTGACCATTAATGGTGTACTTCAACGCTCTGTGGTACGGATTGATATCGAAGACAATGGTCCGGGCGTTCCAGAAGAAATTTTAGAATCCGTGTTTTACCCACTGGTCACGGGTCGTGCTAAAGGCACAGGACTGGGTTTAAGTATTGCGCAAAATATTATGCATCAACATAACGGAATGATTGAATGCCAATCTGTTCCCGGAAAAACAACTTTTAGCTTATATATACCTTGGGAGTTAAACCATGTCGCGAAATAAAATATGGGTAATTGATGACGATCGCGCCATGCGCTGGGTGCTGGAAAAAACGTTCAAAGAAGAAGGTTTTGACGTCACAAGTTTTGAAGAAGCTCAATCTGCTTTAGACCAACTCAGTTTAGATGCACCCGATGTAATTTTGACCGACATTCGAATGCCCGGCATCGATGGCTTAACTTTTTTAGCGAAAGTTAAAGCCAACTATCCTGATCTACCTGTCATTATTATGACGGCTCACTCTGACCTAGAGTCTGCTGTTTCAAGTTATCAAACAGGTGCATTTGAGTATTTACCCAAGCCTTTTGATATTGATGAAGCCTTAGCTTTAGTGAATCGTGCGATTTTGCACATCACCAAAATGCAGCAGCAAGAATCGGCAAAAACGGTACCACCGATTCAATCGACCGAAATCATTGGCGAGTCTCCTGCTATGCAGGAAGTCTTCCGCGCGATTGGTCGTTTGTCTCAATCACACATTACAGTGTTAATTAATGGTGAATCTGGTACAGGTAAAGAGTTAGTTGCGCATGCGCTACACCGCCACTCACCACGGAGCAGCAAACCTTTTATTGCACTCAACATGGCCGCGATTCCCAAAGACCTAATTGAAACAGAGCTTTTTGGTCATGAGAAAGGTGCATTTACTGGCGCCAATACCCAGCGCCAAGGTCGCTTTGAACAGGCCAATGGTGGAACGCTGTTTTTAGATGAAATTGGCGATATGCCTTTTGAAACACAAACGCGTTTACTGCGTGTCTTGGCTGATGGCGAGTTTTACCGTGTTGGTGGGCATATCCCAGTAAAAGTAGATGTACGTATTGTCGCGGCAACGCACCAAGACTTAGAAAAATTGGTACATGATGGTCGCTTCCGTGAAGACTTATATCACCGTCTAAACGTGATTCGCATTCACATTCCAAAACTGGCGCATCGTAGCGAAGACATCCCGATGTTGGCGCAGCACTTCTTGGCACGCGCAGGCAAAGAATTAGGTGTAAGCCCTAAAATCCTTCGCCCTGAAACGCAAGAATATATGCAACAGCTGCCTTGGCAAGGAAACGTACGTCAACTTGAGAACACCTGCCGCTGGTTAACAGTCATGATTACAGGGCGTGAAGTTTATCCTGAAGACCTTCCGTCAGAACTGAAGCAAATTCCAATTACCCGTTCAGGTGAAGATGCACAAGCCGCGCATAACTTAGATCGCATTGCGGTGCATCATTGGGACGAGTTATTGGGTCAATGGGCTGTGCAAAAGCTGAAAAATGGCGAGATGAAAATTCTCGATATCGCCACCCCCATGTTCGAACGTACATTGATCATTGCTGCGCTGCAACAAACCCGTGGCCGTAAACGGCATGCGGCTGAGTTACTCGGTTGGGGGCGTAACACCCTTACGCGTAAACTTAAAGAACTAGGTATGGATACCGCAGATGATGAAAGTGAAGAAGAAGCTTTAGAAAACTAAGACAGATTCAAATAAAAGCGCCGCAATGGCGCTTTTATTTATTAAGCCGTAAAGCCTAAATAGCGTGAATAGCCTTCAACACCAAGTGGTGCTTTTAACATGATAAATTTTGGGTAACTGGCTTGAGTTAACTCTTCAAACATAATCACTTGATCATCATGTGCATGGAGATCATCAACACTGCGCTGCATGGTCGCTTCAAATTCATCTGTGATATATTCAAAACCAATGTCCATCGCAATAAATAAGGTATGCTCACAAGGCTGAACGTATTGTTCCTGAGACCAATCAATTACCTGTTGTTGGCAGTGTGGACACGCTACAGGATCTGTCGCTTCACAGTCTAGTGGGATCAATTGATAAGTCATAATTTAGTTTTTAAACAAAGATGCTGCGAAGTTTAGCATAGGATAAAGTACCTAGAATAATCATGTCGACTTTAGAAAAAGCCATTGCACTGGCTGCAACCCAACATGCGGGGCAACTCGATAAGGGCGGACAACCTTACATCTTGCATCCACTTCGCCTCATGTTGCAATTTTCCAATCCCACCCTACAAATCATTGCGGTGTTGCATGACATTTTGGAAGACACCGCAACGACTGCTGAAGACTTAAAAGCGCTTGGCTTTAGTGCCGAGATCATTCAATCCATACAAGCACTGACCAAACAAACAGGTGAATCACGTTTGGAAGCGGCTAAGCGCACTGTATTAAACCCTCTTGCAACCCAAGTGAAATATGTTGATGTACTCGATAATATGAACCTTACGCGCATAAACAATCCAACAGCACACGACTTTGCACGACTTGAAGAATATAAAGTGGTGCTTGAAATACTCAAACAAGCGAAAACTCAGCGAAACCCTTAAAATAGCTGAGTATTTTCAATTAAATCTCTACAATTTCAAAATTGACAAACTGCAACGATCACTTTTTAATTAAGCCTATCGTTGCACAAATGGACATCGTGAATGTTAAGCGATTTAGATGATTTTTATTGTTTTGCTCAAGTGGTTGAACATGGTGGTTTTAGCGCAGCCGAACGCGCAACAGATATTCCTAAATCCAAGCTCAGTCGACGCGTGTATAACCTCGAAGAGCGCTTGGGTGTACGCCTAATTCAACGCAGCTCCCGCCATTTCGCAGTGACCGATATTGGTATGAATATTTACCGTCATGCGCAAGTGATGATGAATGCTGCACAAGCCGCACACGATTTGGTCGATCATCTCAGTTTACAACCGCGTGGCGTCATTAAACTCAGCCTGCCAGTATCGATTGCACAAAACCAAATTGCACGCATTTTACCAAGTTTCTTAAAAACCTATCCCGAAATTAAAGTGCAAATGATGGTAACCAATCGCCGTGTGGATATTATCAACGAAGGTTTTGATATTGCCCTTCGCGTCCGCTCCAATCTAGACGATGATCCAAGTTTGGTAATTCGTAAATTTGAAAATATCGAGCAGCATTTATTTGCCAGCCAAGCCTACTTAAATGAATTTGGCGAACTGAAACAACCTAAAGATTTAAGCCAACATCATATACTGAGTATGGTTGATGAGCATTTAGATCAACATATCATCGTGCATAATGATGCGCAGCAACAAAAGAAAATACGCGTCAATCCTGTAGTGATGGGCTCTGATTTGAGTATGTTGGCTCAACTGGTCCGTAAGAACTGCGGTATTGCCTTACTTCCAGACAGCATCGTACAAGATATGGTGAAAAGTGGTGAGCTGGTTCGTGTCCTACCCGACTGGAAAGCACCACACGGTATTTTTCATGCGGTGTATCCTTCACGTCGTGGTTTATTGCCTGCTGTCCGCGTGTTTATTGACTATTTAATTGAACACCTTAGCTCAAATAAATCACTTTAAACTCTACACATGCTCAATGACATTGAGCCAATCTATTAGACAAAAAAAAGAGCTTAACCGAGGTGGATAAGCTCATAAACTTTCAAAATAAGAAACTACAGCGAGTATCTTAGAAACAATTTTAGTGACAAAATGAAGTCTAGACCAATAGCTTACACGTATAAGTTTTAATCAAAAAATAGCAAAAATGCGACAAATAAAGGGTTTCAGAAATATCAGTTATTGCTTTTAAGACTTAATTTAGCTTTTAAGTCACAAAGCTAGACCAAAGTCTAAAATTTAACCACAGACAAAACATCAACTTAAATTTCCAGATAAGTGCCCGTGCCTTCAGGCCAAGGTGATAGTAACTCAAAACCTGTTTCAGTCACGAGTACCATATGCTCCCATTGCGCAGTTAAAGATTTATCGGCAGTCACGACTGTCCAACCGTCCTTGAGCTCTTTGACATGCGCTTTGCCCATATTAATCATCGGTTCAATCGTGAACACCATGCCCGCTTTAAGCTGCATCCCCTTACCTGGTTGACCATAGTGCAATACGCTTGGCTGTTCGTGATAAACTTTGCCAATACCATGACCACAATACTCGCGTACCACACTATAACCTTCACGGTGCGCAACAGTTTGAATGGCATAACCAATATCACCAAGCGTCGCACCTTGCTTCACAGCATGAATACCTGCAACCATCGCCTCATAAGTCGTATCGACTAGCTTTTTGGCTTCCGGTTTCACTGTACCCACATAGTACATACGACTGGTATCACCAAAGTAGCCATCTTTAATAATCGCCACATCAATATTAATAATATCGCCATCTTTAAGTACAACATTCGGCGATGGAATACCGTGACAGACCACTTCATTTGGAGAAATACAGGTGGTTTTGGTATAGCCATGATAACCAATATTGGCAGGCGTCACTTTTAAGGTATTTACAATGAAGTCATGACAAATATCATCCAGATATTCAGTCGTGACACCCGGCTTTACATGCTCACCAATCATCGCTAAAACTTCGGCAGCCAAACGACCAGATATACGAAGTTTTTCTACATCTTGTTCAGTTTTTATGCTCACATTTAAGCCACGCATTGAAATATCCTCAATTATGAAGTCGCAAGTATAGACCTTTTCTCAATATTTTTGTTCAAACTTAAATCTTAGGCTAGCCTTCAACAACTGACCTCTAAATAATTTGTGTAATTTTAAAGCATTTGCACTACAACTTTTAATTTAGGAAAAATAGCGCCTCAAGCTTTTAATATTTATAATTTTTCTATTTTAAAATGGATAATCAATCACATATATCAACCTATTTTTTACAAGTTGATATATTCACTTTTCATCTTATAAAAAAATTTAATACTACCCATGAAATAAATTAGCCAAAAAAACACTTATGCACTAAAATCGTCCCCTTTGTTCAACTCGATCTCCCTTTTATGACAAGTCTGCGTACTCGGGATATTGTTGCTTTGGGTTTTATGACTTTCGCACTCTTCATTGGTGCGGGCAACATTATCTTTCCACCGATTGTGGCTCAGCAAGCGGGTGAGCATGTATGGCTAGCAGCTTTTGGTTTCTTAATCACTGCTGTGGGCTTACCTGTAATCACCATTATTGCGCTGTCACGTGTCGAAGGTTCGATTCAAATTTTAAGTTCACCTTTGGGTAAAATAGCCAGTCTCATTTTAACCATTACGTGTTACCTAACTGTCGGACCACTCTTTGCGACACCACGTACTGCAACCGTTTCTTATGAAATTGGTTTTTCATCTTATCTTGGAACATCAAGCAGCAGCTTGCTGATCTACAGTGCAATCTACTTTAGTGTAGTCACCCTCATTTCACTGTATCCAAACAAGATTTTAGACACGGTTGGCTATGTACTCTCGCCACTGAAGATTTTATCTTTAGCCATCCTTGGCATTGCGGCGATGATGATTCCAACGGGTTTCGTTCCGCCAGCCATCAATAATTATGTTGACAGCCCTGTTTCTGAAGGTTTTGTAAATGGTTACTTAACCATGGACACTTTAGGTGCTTTGGTTTTTGGTATTGTGATTATTCAAGCCATTCGTTCACGTGGTGTCAGCAACCCTAAACTGATTACGCGTTATGCAGTTATTGCGAGTATCATTTCTGGTATTGGTTTAACTGTAGTTTACCTCAGCTTATTTAAACTTGGCCTTGGAAGCCATGAAGTCGCAGCAAATGCGAGCAATGGTGCAGTGATCCTGCATGCATATGTTCAACATGCATTTGGTGACTTAGGTTCTATCTTCCTTTCTGCCATGATTTTTATTGCGTGTATGGTCACTGCGATTGGCCTGACCTGTGCATGTGCTGAATATTTCAGTTCAATCACTAAAATTGGCTATAAAGTTTGGGTCTTCATTCTGATTGGTTTCTCTTTCATTATTTCAAACTTAGGTTTAACCAAACTTATCGCCTTTTCTGTGCCTGTTTTAAGTGCAATTTATCCACCTGCAATTGTAGTAATTATGCTGAGCTTTGGCTGGAAATTCTTTAATCATCCTCGCCGAGTGATTGCACCTGTTACCGCAGTGTCTTTGGTCTTTGGCCTTCTAGACGGTTTAAAAGTTGCGAACTTTGAACTGCCTTATGCGCTGACTCACTTACCTCTTGCAGAACAAAACCTTGCATGGCTTATCCCATCATTGGTGGTTTTTGTAATTGCTGTTGTAATCGACAAAGTGAAAAAGTAAGCAAAAACTGATGTTGTTAAAATCTGGTTTTACCCAAACCTGATTTTAAGCATGATCAATATTTGTCACATTTTATCCAAATGGACACATATTGTTTCATTTCTTTCTACATCAGTTTTTGTACATACTGACACATTTCATATACACCGCTAAAGTCGTATATCAACTCCTTCATATCTCTTCTAAATTTAATATTAGAAAATAAAAAATTCTTTAAAGCCTGTCCTAGTAAGCCATTCATGGCATCAATATTGCTTTATACAATCTATGTATAAGCTTACATACATCAGTTATTTGTCATCTTATACCGTAACGAAATACTATTTATTCACTAAAAAAATGCTACATACATATTTTCTGATTGGTATAGCATAATTTCTCTGAAAAATAGTTGTTTTTGCTCTTGATCAACGCAAGTTTTAGCAGTACAACATTTAGAACTAATCCGACTAAACACATTGGTTTTTAGTCAAAAACTCAAGGAGGGATGGAGATGTTATCATTACATTTCAACAAGCAAGTCTTCATTAACGCTCTGAAGGCAAACAAGAATATGGTGACGTATTTAAGTACCACCATTGCCCTAATGGTCATTATGATCATGCATGGCTTAATTCAAGGTAACCTTAAAGCTGAATATTTTGCTTACGCTATCGTCGTATCATTTGCCTTTTATTTATGGGCAGTCGTCGATCAAAAATTCCGAAAGGCCACACAGTCAATTGACTAGCAAACAGGTGGATGATTAGTCATCCACCTTTGTAAAAGTATAAAAATTAAAAAGCTATAAGAACAACTTAAAATAAACCTAAAAACATTCCCCACAACAAACCCAACGTCGCTACAATTTCCCCCACAACCAATGCCATCATTGCCATCAGCATGATTGATTTGGGCAAAGTCCATTTGCCTAAAACATGCGGACTACGAAATTGGTTATTGGTGTCTTGCAATACCCCATGCACAATATAGCTCAGTATAGAGAAGCTAAAAAAGAATAAATTGATTCCCACAAACAGCATATTCACAGGTTCAGGCCAGACTGAAATTGCGGCCATTACCGCAATAATTAAACTTGCAGGTGCATATAACAAACTGCTGCGGTGTGCGATATCAACATAATAATGCGCACGAAACTGTGGTGAATGGCGAATTTGCGCATATTTCCATACCCCTGTCAGCATCCCAACAAACAGAAAAATCCCACTAAACAAAAGTGCAAATTTTACCGACATATCTAATTCAACAAACTGCATGTGTTTTCCTTTTTTATTTTCACCCTATTCTATACAGATCTACTTGACTTCAAAGTCATAGATTAGACAAGTTTCTTTTTGGAACTTAGGTAGAGTAGAAAAAAATTCTATGCTTAACCGATTATGCAAAATTACGAAACTTTAGCTATCACCTGCTCTGACCATTATTCACTCAGTGGACGCTTTTATGCAGCCCAAGGTACACAGCAAGCCCTACCTGTTTTAATCTGCCCTGCCACAGGTATTACCCAGCAGTTTTACCACCATTTTGCATCATGGCTTGCCGAACAAGGCTATGCCGTTTTGGTTTTTGATTTTCGCGGCATTGGTGAGTCTCTGCATGAACCACTTAAAAAGTCGAAAGCCAGCATCGTGCAATGGGGGCAATTGGACATTCCAGCGGCGATGGAGGTGTTATTGAATAAGACCCAAGCGACACAAGTGATTTTGCTCGGTCATAGTGCAGGTGGGCAACTTTTAGGTATTAACCCAAACTATGAAAAAGTCGCAAAAGTTGTTGCTGTTGCAGGATCAACAGGTCACGTAAAAGATTTGAAAGGTCGTACTAAACTTCTGGCTCCTGTGATGTTTAAACTGATCTTTCCTATTGCACGTTATACCTTAGGTTACGGACCGACCAATGCCATTGGCATGGGCGAAAACCTACCCAAAGATGTGGCACGTGATTGGGCACAGTTTTGCAGCAAACCTGGTTATGTCATCAATGCCTTAGGCAAAACTGTACAAGATGATTTCCACCGTGATATTCGCTGTCCAATTACAGCCATTTGGGCCTCGGATGATGAAATTGCCACACAAGTGAATGTTAAAGGCTTACTCAGCCTTTACCCAAATGCACAAACAGATCAAATTGAACTCAAACCACAGGCTTATGGCCATAAAGTCATTGGACATATGGCGATATTTAAGCGCTCCCATCAAAACTTATGGCCTGAAATTGCAGCACAGCTTTCATCTTAAGGCGGTACATATCAAGCCAAGCCTATCGCCAGTTCAAGCAGCACTTACTTGACTGGCTTTATTTTCACCGCAAAACTGCAGCTTTCAGATAAAAACCAACGCTATTGATAAATTTAATTTCATTAATCGATAAATAAATATTATATTTCCACCACGAATTTTTATTAAGTCATAGTTCATGTGATGACTATCGCATGTGCTAGAGATGGATGAATCATGTCTGCACAACAGCAACCCCAGCTTAAGCATGGGCTGAGCAACCGCCATATTCAGCTGATTGCTTTAGGCGGCTCTATTGGTACAGGCCTATTTTTAGGCATTTCGCAAACCATTAAACTGGCTGGCCCTTCCGTTATTTTAGGCTACGCACTGGCGGGCTTAATTGCATTTTTCATGATGCGCCAGTTGGGTGAAATGGTGGTTGAAGAACCCGTGAGTGGCTCTTTTAGTTATTTTGCCTATAAATTTTGGAGCCCTTTTGCTGGCTTTATGTCGGGCTGGAACTATTGGGTGCTCAATGTCTTGGTCTGCATGGCGGAACTAAGTGCCATCGGCCTCTATGTCCAGTATTGGTGGCCTGAAATTCCCACATGGATTTCAGCGCTTGGTTTCTTTGTACTGATCAATGCCATCAACCTGCTGCATGTCAAAGTCTTTGGTGAAACAGAATTTTTATTCTCCATGATTAAAATTCTCGCCATCATTGGCATGATTGGATATGGCGCTTGGTTACTGGCAAGTGGTCACGGTGGTGCACATGCCTCTATTTCCAACCTCTGGGCTCTAGGCGGTTTCTTTCCCAATGGCATTTCTGGCTTAATCATGGCGATGGCCATCATTATGTTTTCCTTTGGCGGTATTGAACTCGTTGGTATAGCAGCTGCGGAAACTAAAAATCCGACCACAACTATTCCTAAAGCAGTCAATCAAATTGTCTACCGTGTGTTACTGTTTTATGTGCTTACGATCATTGTTCTGCTCTCATTGTTTCCATGGAATCAAATCGCAGAAGGCGGTAGTCCTTTTGTTTTGATATTTGACTCCTTAGGTAGTCAAGGCGTTGCAACTGTGCTGAATTTTGTGGTCTTAACCGCAGCTATATCGGTGTATAACGGTACCAGCTATGGCACGAGTCGTATGCTGCTAGGCCTGGCAGAACAAGGCAATGCTCCACAATTTTTAAAGAAAATTAACCAGCGTGGCATCCCTTATGCAGCCATTTTATGCTCTGCATTGGTGACCTTACTGTGCGTCGTCTTGAATTATATCTTCCCAGAAAAAGCCTTTAAACTACTGATGAGTCTTGTAGTTTCAGCCATTGTGATTAACTGGATGATGTTGGCGTTGACCCATTTAAAATTCAAGCAACGTATGCTGGCATTGCAAAAATCAACCTTGTTTCCAACTTTGATTTACCCTATCAGTAACTATATCTGTATTGTATTTATGCTTGGTATTTTAGTGGTGATGTGGCTTACACCTGATATGCGAATTGCAGTGATGCTGATTCCACTTTGGATTGGCTGCCTAACTCTAACTTACTGGTTTAAACAAAGATCAAAAACACAAAAAATACCATAAATAAGTCAGCAAACAGCGCCGTTAAAAGGCACCCTTCCCTTTAAAGACGCTGTTTGCAAATCAAAGCCAATTTCCCAAATGACTTTGATTGAATCACTTTATTGTAGTCATAACCGATGCAGAGTGTTTCTCTTTTATTTGCTTATTTTGAGTATTTATTGAGAAATATTTTCACATAAAATAGTTTATAAAGAAAATTATACGCAGGAATACGTTATGAATGACGCTCACTACGTTTTAGATAAAATTGACCGCCGTATTTTGTCTGAACTTCGCCAAGATGGCCGCCTGACTGTTACCCAGTTGGCTGAGAAAGTTGGGCTCTCGTCTTCTCCGTGCTGGACACGTGTAAAACGTCTAGAAAACCTCAATATCATTGAAGGCTATACAGCGAAGATTAATTCAAAAGCCATTGGTATTAATGAGCTGTTTTTTATTGAGATTACGCTTGAACGCCATGATGATGAAATCTTAGAGCAATTTAGTGAAGCACTGGCTTACATGCCTGAAGTGGTTGAAGCACATTTAGTAACTGGCGATTACGACTACTTACTCAAAGTCGCAGTGAAAAATGCAGAACACTATGAACGCTTTTTGCGTAAAAACTTATACTCAATGAAAGGTGTACGTCATACACGCTCCATTTTTGCCTTACGCCCTTTAAAACTCGAAAATAAATCCGACCTCATTATGATTGAGTGATTGCTGCAAATATTGTGTAAATGTGGTTTAATACACTCAGTATGAGATGAGCCTCTTACAGTATGTGCCTTAGATGTGCATACGACTAGCCCCTAACCATGGGGCTTTTTAATGTCTATAGATTTTATATTTCTGATATTTTAGATAGTGCACATCATTCAAATACAAAACCGTAACCAATAAAAAAATACCCTAAAGTGCTTTTTTATTAACGATATCATCTCTAAAAATATTAACCCAAAATACCAATTGAGAGCTGAATCACAAAAGCATTCACAATATCGACAAAGAATGCGCCCGTCAGCGGAATGATCAAAAAGGCTTTATGGGATGGTCCATAGGTATTGGTTACCGCTTGAATATTGGCAATTGCTGTCGGTGTCGCGCCTAAGTTGACGCCACATTGGCCTGCACAGAGTACCGCAGCATCATAGTTCTTACCCATCACACGAAAAGTCACAAAGTATAAATAAAGTGCTAAGAACAGTGTTTGAACAATCAGGATAATCACTAAAGGACCTGCTAGATCTGCCAACAACCAAAGCTGTAAGGACATCAACGCCATGGCTAAAAACAGTGCCAGTGAAGCATTGCCAAATACATCGATACAGCGGTCAAAAACCTGAACTCTCAACCCATGCTCTAAAATATTACGTAAAACCACACCACACATCAGTGCCCAAACAAAACTTGGTAGCTCAAACCACTGCCCTTTAGCTACCGCTGTCATGAAGTATGCAAAGCTGATACAAATGGCAAACATCCCCATGGTTTTGACCGCATCATCCGCTGTAATCAGACGCGTCTTTTCAGGAAATTCAAATGGCGCCGTTTGTGCTGAAGGTGGCGCTTCATTACGCCCTGTTGCAGCTGGAATTTCTTCAGCCAACTGGTAGCGACGTATCAGAAATTTAGCGATAGGTCCACCTATTACCCCACCAATGATTAAACCAAATGTTGCACTTGCCATACCCAGCACAATCGCACCATGCACACCATGTTCTTGTTCAAATATCGTGCCCCATGCACCTGCTGTCCCATGACCACCTGTGAGTGTGACCGAACCGGTAATTAAACCAATCAGCGGGTCTAGACCTAAAACTTTGGCAAGACTAATACCAACCACATTTTGCAGCAGGACAAATACAATGACGCAGACTAAAAATATAAGCAGCGACTTCCCACCTTCTTTGAGCTTAACTAAGCTTGCACTTAACCCCACAGAGGTGAAGAACATCAGCATAAAAATTTGCTGAATATTGGTATCAAAGTTGACAGTTATGTTTGAACCTTTAAATAAGATATAAGTGATAACAGCTGCAACCAACCCACCCGCAACTGGTTCGGGAATGTTATATTTTTTTAAAATACTGACTTTATTCACAAATACATAACCGACCAATAGCACAGCAACTGCTGCAACAATGGTCATAAATGCATCGAATTGATAGTTCATGAGATATCCAATGATGCTTATTGCATTAATTCTAAAACAGATAAGTCAGTGATGAACAGGCTAAAGTTTCTCAATGTACAATTTCTATGCTTTAGATTACATGATGTTTTAAAACTGAGCTCAGTATTTTAAAAATACATAATCTTAAAAAACAAAAAAGACTCAATTGGGTCTTTTTTGTTTTTACAGCAACATAACTTTAAAATTAAAATTTATAATGAAAGCTTAATGTTGCATTTCTTGGATCACCCCAAGCCATAGCATTTGGACCAATCCCTTCATAATACTTCTTATCAAAGATATTATTTACGTTTGCTTGCATACTCATATTTTCATCAAATTTATAGCCCAGCATCGCATTTGCAAGATACAAATCACCCCGATCAACTCGTGTAGCACCTGTACCGATATAGATTTTACTGTAGTAGTTTAAACCTGCGCCTGCATACCACGAATCATTTTTATATTTTACAAAAACATCAGCCGTGGTACGTGAGTTTGTAGGATTGTAGTCATCACCTTTGGCATCCTTAGCATCAAAATTGGCAACACCAAAGCTAAGCCCCCAGTTATCATTGATTTCACCATCAATATTTAACTCAACCCCTTTGCTCACGACACCATCTGTCCCGTAATAAGCATTTTCATTGGTTGTACCATCAACTTTAACATTTGTACCATCTGCTTTCAGTAAAGCTTGAGCTGCATTACTTTGCTCGATGCGAAACACTGAAAGCCCCGCATTTAGACGCTTATCAAGAAACTCCCCTTTTACACCAGTTTCATACGTTTTACCTTCTACAGGATCTAAGTAGTCACCCGACTGATCTCTATTTGTTTGTGGTTTGAAAATACTGGTATAGCTTGCATACCATGAATAGTTCGGTGCAAAGTCAAAAATAAGACCTGCATAAGGGGTTAATTGATTTTCAAATTTACGATCCGTTGTATGTGTTTCTGACTCATACTCCCAATTTGAAACACGTAAACCAGCAACTGCTTTTAATGGATCTAAAATGTGGAATTTACCTGAAATATATCCAGCGGTTTGCGTGGTTTCATTCAATGGATTGGTTTTATCCATTTCTAATGAACCAATCAAACGCGTATTCATGTGATTAAAATCAATTACATCTTGCCCTAACAAATCGATTAGATTTTGCTTAGTTAACGCAGGGTTATTTGGAACAAAGGTCTGCCCATAAGTATTTTTCTTGAGCTGGGCTTTATTCCAAGAACCACCTAAAACGATTTCCTGATTTCGCCCTGCAAGGGTAAATGGTGCAGTAATATAAACATCGACATTATTTTCATCGTTTCGCTTTTGGTCGCGATATACCGAGGCATTTTCAATGGGAATTGTATTCGTTGCTTTAGTCACTTTTCCAGCAGTATAGAAAATAAAACTATCGGTATCATCTCGACGGTATGAGTATGCAACATTTAAATCAACGTCATTAAATAAGTTTTGCTTTAAGTTTGCAAACAGTGCTGTGGACTTTACATCCCAAAATGTCCAATCTGAACTCACAATCGATGAACGGTCAAAATTGGTTTTTGTGCCATCGGTATAAAAAGCAGGTAAACCTCCCCAACGCACACCATCGCGATTCAACTCTTGATAAGATGCTGCGAAAGATAATAATGTTTTATCGCTAATATCATAATCAATTGCACCATAAACAATATTTCGCTCTTTCTCATAAAAATCCATAAATGAATCTTCATCAAAATGTTTTACAAATACGCGTCCACGAAGTGAACCATCACTATTTAAAGGTGCAGATAGATCTGCCGAGCTTGAATAACTATTCCACGAACCTGCCGATGCACTTACTGATCCAGCAAATTCCCTTGAATTTGCATGCTTACGGATTAAATTAATACCCATTGCTGGGCTTCCAGCTCCAGTCATTAAACCATTAGCACCTTTTACAATTTCAACACGGTCATAAATACTTAAATCTAGGTCAGCTGCCACTAAGTTTGCAGTTGTTGGCTTGCCATCGATGAGGAAATAATCTACATCAAAACCGCGTGCATAAGGTCGCTGACGTTCGTCCGTACGCGGAGTAGATACACCTGTAATATTACTCATCAAATCTTGGAAGGATTCAATGTTACGGTCATCTAAATATTCTCGGGTATAGACTTTGACTGTTTGTGGCGTTTCACGTAGGGATAAATTTAACTTGGTTGCGGTATTTGTGCTGCTCGTCGTATAGCTGCCTGTATTTTCGGTAACTGCTGTTTTATCTTGGGCTGTAAGGGTAATGGTCGCCAACTGTGCATTTGGCTGAGACGTTACATTCGCCTCCTCCTCTTCTACGCTGTTTGCATGTGTCATAGACAGCATGGCAGTTGAAGACAGAAAAATGATTTGCATCGCCAAATAGAGTGGCTTTTGCGTAGAGAGAGGACGTTTAAACATATCAGGACATTCACAGCTAATGAGAAAAAATAAGACAATGAATTGATAATTTTAAAGTGCGCACGTGCCTACTATGCTTAAGTAAAACAAGCACCTTTGTAGTATCACAAGTACTAAGATTCGTAAAATCCTTTTCGAACATCTCAGTGGTTTGAGTCATTACATATCAATCCATTTCGAAAAATTATAAACAAAAAATAATGCAAGTGATACTAATTATCATTAGCAAATACATCTTTAATTTAGATTTAAGATATTTGTATTGCCGATATACGTTCCTTTTCACAGAAACTGGGTGAAAAATAGACAATCGATATTTATAATGCTCTAATTTTTTATAATTATAAATAGGCTTTGTTGCACAAACCTATCTGTAAAGGCTTTTTCAGCGATATAATTTTCAAATGAAGAAGCCTACACACAAAATCTACCGCACAACCAATTGGCCCGCATATAACCGAGCACTCATGAGTCGCGGAAATATTGCCATTTGGTTTGATCCTGCGCAATGGTATGCGCCATCAAAAGGCAAACAAGGGCGAAATCAAACCTACTCCGACGCAGCCATCCAATGCTGCTTAATGATTAAATCCTTATTCCGTCTGTCTTTACGTATGGTCACTGGCTTTGTGCAAAGTCTGATTAAACTTTGCGGATTAAATTGGATAGCTCCAGATTACACCACGCTTTGTAGAAGACAAAAGCATATTGATATTGTAATCAGCTACCAAAAAAGTAGCGATGGGC